>CAKOQM010000057.1 GCA_934101275.1 uncultured Bacilli bacterium | reverse complement strand
TTTTTGTTAACTTTAATTTCACTACGAAAATAATTATTTTTAATAGAAGTGGTAATATATAAACTTTTTTTGTTAAATAAGGAATAAAGCCCTAAACCATGGCCATTACTTTTTGATGTGTATTCAATCGTTCCTAAAGCATCGGTATCAATCTGTCCCTTAAAACTATTCATGACTTTAACATAAACACATTCTTTTTCTTCCCGAAATTCTAGAAAGACAATTTTGTCTTTCGATTCTGAGGCAGCCTCTAAAGCATTATCTAAGGTGACACCTAAGGCTTCACAAAACAAATTGTAATTTCTAGGACCTAATAAATCGATGACTTTACCTTTAATGGTATTATCAATTTGCACCTTTAAGTCTTTATCTGCATAGTTATAAAATTTCTCTAAAATAAATCCATTGGTACCACTTGGCATAAAAGGTATCTCAGTTTTTAAATATTTATTCATCGCATATTCTTTTTGGATGTCGTCTATCATTATTTTAGTTTCTTTATTGCCAATCGATTTGATACCTAACATTTTGTTATTAAGATTATGTTTCATAATGCGATACTCATTTAAGGTTTTTAAAAGTACTTCGTTGTTATTCTCGGTAATTTCATTGGTTGCTTTTAATGTAACAATCTCATAATTTAAATAAATCACGTATACCAAAACAATTAAAGTAATTAAAGATATTAAAATAATAATTGATAGATAAATGATATCTTGTTCGTTATTCATATGTTTGTAACATAATAAGCCTAAAATAAAATATAAAACTAAGGTGAAGATAATACCTACTTTACGAACTGTTAAGCGACTGAGTTCTTTAAAGATCTTCGTAAGTCCTTGAACAATAATAGGTAACTTGGCAACTAAGACAACCAGTATAGACATAGTAATAGAAGACAAACCTTTAAATATCTGCGTAACCATCGGATCAAAGTTATAAAGTTCTATTCGATTCATATGAAACATGGTTAAAATATCAATTAAAAGAAGAATAACCCATATCATAACAAGACATAAGATAGTTTCTTTCCAAGAGGTTTTAAAAAACTTACGTCCAAATATAACGAGCCAAACAATGGTTATAATGGGACCTAAAACAGCATAATTTTTCAATTGAAAGTAGTTTTGAATGCCTATACAAATTAAAGCAGCATACAAATATTTTTTATCGATTTCTGGTTTTTGTCCCACAATTTTACTATACAAATAAATAGAAGACAAAAAGACCATTGTTCCCGATAAACAGTAAAGGAAAAAGATAAATACTTTCATTGTTCTACCTCACTTTTATAATTTCTTGAAAGATAATAAAGTCTAAGACCGGTTGATAAATCCATATATCCTTGAGAATAATTTTTCGAGACAATAAAATCTTTATTTACAAGACAACTCTTATGTGTTTGCACAAAACGATTATCTAATTGATCTTTTATTTCTTGTAAGGTAGCATTCACGCGAAATTCGACATCATTATTCGTATGAATAACCACTTTTCTATCTTCTTTTTCTCTTATCACATGTGTGATATTTTTCATATAAAGTTCTACCGATACTTTCTTACCAGCAATCTTTAAGACTTTTTTATCATTTTTCTGACGGTAGATCATTTTTAAATCTCGTTTTAGACGTTTTTCAAAATCTTGAAATTTTTCAATAAATTCAAAGACTTCTAATAAGTTGCGATGAACTTGTTCAAACATACTATCGTGACTTGTGATAAAAATAATTTCACTATCCCAATCCACCGTCCGTATTCTTTTGGCGATTTCAATACCACTTATACTATTTTTTAATTCAATGTCCGTGATATATACTTTAGGATATTGTACGCTTAATATTTCTTCTTTTAAGTTCTTATCATAACGATTAAAAAATAAAGTATCGGTATCACATTCGTTTTCAAAAGAAAATTCTTTAATGATTTTATCAATCTGTTTTTGGATTTTTTCATCATCTTCTATAACAACAATTCGCATATAATCACCTCACTATAA
>CAKOQM010000056.1 GCA_934101275.1 uncultured Bacilli bacterium | reverse complement strand
GGAAACAAGATTGCTGTAATTAAATTATTAAAAGAAATTACAGGATTAGGACTTGTTGAAGCTAAAGGTTTAGCTGATAACGGCGGAAATGTTAAAGAAAACGTTCCAACGGAAGAAGCTAATCAAATTAAAGCACAACTTGAAGAAGCTGGCGCTGAAGTAGAACTTGCTTAATTAATGAAAAAGGTCGAGTAGTCTCGGCTTTTTTTGTAAGGAAAAGAGGAAGAGTATGAAGAAAGGAAACTTAATTATTCTAGCAGGTAGCAAAAGAGCTGGTAAAACAACGGTTAGTAATTATTTGCAAAAATTAGGTTATGTTACTTTAAATTTTGATTATTTGTTAGATGCTTACGATAATTCACTAAAAGAACACACGAAAGAAATGGAATTTTCTTTTTTTAATAATTTAGTGAATTATTATTACAATAATACGATTTATTATGGTCAAAATATTGTTTTTGATATTTATGATTTTTTACCAACGGATTTAATGAAATTGGATAAATTTAAAGAAGTAAAAATCTTTATTTTAGGCTATCCTAATGCTTCATTAGAAAACATAGAAAAATGTCTTAAAAATTATGGGGATGATTTTGAGTGGAATAAACAACTTAAAGATGATGAAATCGCATTAAAAGCTGAAGATATTTTTAACAGAAATAAAGCTTTACAAAAGGAATGCCAAATGACAGGACTCATCCTTTATGATGTAGGAATAGATGAAAAACGTAGTATAAAATTAAATGAACTTATCAAAATTATTACACACTTGTAATTGACTATCCTTTAAATAAAGCGGTTGTCTTAAATCCAAAAATCCTTTATAATATCTTTAAGAAATGAGGACTATTATGAAAAAAAATATTATAAATATATTAAAAATAATTTTAATTATTTTAGTAGTTTTGTGGATCGGTATCTTTACTTTTGATTATTTTAGAGCTCAAAATAATCAAAAACCTCTGGTTTGTTTAAGTGAAAAAAACGTGGAACTTTCAGAAGGAAATTATTACGTTTGCAAGGGCTTAGGTTATAAATATTATGAATATAAGGCAAATAATGGAGAATCAAGTTATGGCTTTGGGGCTATTTTCCTTAAAAATTCTTTAGAAAAGAAGTTAGGTGTTTAAAATGTTGTTAAATAATAAAGGTTGGAGTTTAAAAGAAATGCTCTTATTATCTTGTATTATTCTTATTGCTGTTTTTGTTGCGGCTGTTATGGTAAATAATCTTTATAAGGGCTTAGATTTGACCATTAATAATAATAGTTTTTCTTCAAACAATCAAAGTTCGGAAAATAAGTATAAAACAATTGAAAAAAACTTAATGAATGCAGCTAAAAATTATGCTCGTGAAAATGAGTTGGATGAAGAAGATTTTATTTATTCTGATACTTTGATTGAAGAAGGATATCTTACCTTATCTAAAATGACAAATGATGACGATATTTGTGATGGCTATGTAGAAAAAAGAAAAACAACTTATAAATCATATATAAGTTGTGCATCTTATGAGACGGATGGTTATTAATGGGAAACATAAATTTACAAAAAATGCATAAAATAAGTATTGTTTGGGGAATCATCATGATGCTTCTTGTTTTATCTTTAACTTTGATTGCTATTTCTTATAAAAAAGAAACCAAAGAATACAAAGATTATCTTTCAAAGTTAGAAAAAGTAACACAAGAATATGTTGAAAAAGAAGGATTATATCCTAAAGAAAGTACTTATTACACAATTAAAGATCTAATGGCAAAAAATGTTATTGATACGAATGTAGTGCGTGAAAAAACTTGTCACGGATATGTTGATGTAAAAAATGATAATCAATTTTTTTCTTATAAGGCATATATCAAATGTGGTAACTATGAAACAAAAAATTTAGATGAGAAAAAACTTGACGATTAAAAAGTAAAATGCTATCATAATTATGATTTTAAATTGTGGTTTTGCTTCGGTAAAACCGTATTTAAAAATAAAATTGATACACCAGGATGTGTGTAAATGGAAAGGAGAAAGTTATGGCTACTAT
>CAKOQM010000055.1 GCA_934101275.1 uncultured Bacilli bacterium | reverse complement strand
ATATTCCAATAGTTAATAAACAACTATAACAAACCACTTTATTATTATAAATTTTTTTCATACTTTACTTCCTTTTTGCTACATTATCAATTATACTTTTATTTAACCAAATTTTCTACTTAAAATTTCTTATTTTACATCCTTTGTTATAATTATTTTTTATATTTTTTAACCGGTCCATAACTAAAACGATAGTTATCCAAAGGACCATATTTTTCTAACATTTCTAAATGAAACTTCGTTGGATAACCTTTATGTTTTTTAAAACCATACATTGGGTATAAATCATCTAACTCATCCATCATATGATCTCTAGTTACTTTAGCAACGATGCTAGCAGCCGCAATAGAAGCTGAGGTAGCATCCCCATGAATTATACTCGTACTAGGCATAGATAGATTTAAAGGCATTGCATCAATTAATACATGTTCAGGTTTTATTTTCAAAGAATTAATTGCCTCATACATAGCTAACTTAGTTGCTTCATATATATTTACTTCATCAATCGTTGCGGCATCAATCATTCCTACCCCATAACAAATGGCATCTTTAATTATTTTAGGATATAATTCTTCTCTTTTTTTCTCACTTAATTTTTTGGAATCATTTAAACCATCTAAATGGTAATTAATTGGTAATATAACTGCCGCTGCAACAACTGGACCAACTAAAGGACCACGACCTACTTCATCAACACCACAAATAAATTTTATTCCTTGTTTATATAGTTCTTTTTCATATTTTAAAAGGTCTATTTCTTTTTTCTTAAGTGTTTTTGTCTTCTTATTTATATCTTTAGCTTTTTTAGTTAAAGTTTTCTTCGATTTAGCTGTATCTATATCACTTTCTTCGATTTTTTCTTGTTCTTTAGTTAACTCTTCTGTTTTTCTACTACTTTGTTTTTTCATAAATCTTCAACCTTATCAAATGTAATATTTTTTATTTTTTCTAATTTTATTTCATTAATTATATAGGTGCTTACTCTTCTATAATCAGCTTCGCCCCCTTTATTTAAAGCCCCAATTTTTCTAGCAATAACATTATAAGCTTCTTCAAAATCATCTAAATTTTCTAAGTTATAGCGGCTACTTAGTATCTCTGGATAAAATTTTTCTAACTTTAAAAGAATATGACAAGCTACTTTATCAAGAGGTAATATATCCTCTTTAATCGCACTCATACAAGCTAAATTTAAAGCCACCGTTTCTTGTTCTAACTTTGGCCATAATATACCTGGAGTATCTAAAATAACAATGTTACTATTAGTTTTTAACCATGTAAGACTTCTAGTAATACCCGGATTATTCCCAACTTTACTAACCTTTCTACCAGCAAGACGATTTATTAAGGTAGATTTACCAACATTAGGTATACCAAGAACACAGGCATGAATTAAGTTACTATTATTACCTTTAGTTTTCTTTTTATCTAGTTTTTCTTGCATAACCATATTTATTGTATTAACTAATTTTTTTAAATCATCTTTGTTATCCGCATTAATAGCCACTACACTATATCCCTTATCAGTATAATACTTACTCCATTTTTTCGTATCATCATTATCCGCTAAATCAGATTTAGTCATTACTAAAATATGTGGTTTAGTTTTTAAGATATCTTCACTTCCACTTATTTTGGATGAATAAGGAATTCTTGCATCAACAAGTTCTAAAACTACATCGATTAAGTCTTTCTTTTCTTCTAACATTTTCTTGGTTTTAGCCATATGACCTGGATACCAGTTGATACCCGTTGATGGTAAACTTTTTGCATCTTCGTTCATTTTTTTATTTTTTCTCATTTCTCTTTTTTGATACATATCCATTATTTATCACTTCCATTTTCTATCATTCTTGCTTCATTTAAAAAATTATCAAAGTCTGATTTATATAATTTATCTTGTTTAACTTTAAATTTATCATACTCTTTATAAGCTAATTTTTTTGCAACACTAGCTGATATTTTCCCTGCACTGTGTAATATTTCTTTATCATTAAATTGCAAAAATGCATTCAATTTTTCTACCCAATCTTTCATAGTCATAGCATTATGATTTTCTGCTTGTAATTCTGCATAATCTAAATACATTGTTA
>CAKOQM010000054.1 GCA_934101275.1 uncultured Bacilli bacterium | reverse complement strand
AAGGAATATGATAATATACTAGCCAGTATTAAGCACAAATATCTCTCTTTGTAACTGACTATATATATCATACAAGGTAAACATGTCATGTATTATTTAGGCTATACTACCATGACCCATGGTATTAAAGGAGAGCTAAAATTTTATACGGATTTTTCATTAAAAGAACATGTTTTAAAAAAACATAATATAATTTATATCGATGATATGGCCCATGAAATAACCAATGTTCGACCATTTAAAAATTTTTATATATTAGAAATAGACAATATAAAGGATATTAACCAAGTAGAAGATTACCGTAATAAGAAGGTTTATTTTAAAAAAGAAGATATTGCCTCTTTAAAAAATGAAGTTATCATAGAAGAACTCATTGATTTCGAAGTTTTAGAAGAAGGAAAAAAACTTGGCATAATTAAGGAAGTTATGTATAATAAAGGAGGAATTTTGTTAAGGGTTCAAGGCTTAAAAAGCTTTTATATTCCTTATCAAAAGGCTTTTATCAAAGAAATATCTTTGAACGAAAAGAAAGTATATACACAAAATGCAAAGGGTTTGATATTATGAAAATTGATATACTCACATTATTTCCTAAAATGTTTGATGGCTTTTTAGAAGAATCAATTATCAAACGGGCTCGTGAAAAAGGTTTAGTTACGATAAATGTAGTTGATTTTAGAACATTTTCTACGTTGCCTCATCATCAAGTAGATGATACACCTTATGGTGGGGGAGGCGGCATGGTTTTACGTTGTGAGCCGTTAATAGAAGCTATTCTTCATTATAAAACTCCGGATAGTAAAGTGATTTTAATGTGTCCTCAAGGGACGCCTTTTAAAGAACAAAAAGCTCTTTCTTTAAAAGAAGAAAAACACCTTATTTTCGTTTGTGGTCATTATGAAGGGTTTGATGAAAGAATCCGAAACTTTGTTGATGAAGAAATATCTATTGGCGATTATGTTTTAACAGGCGGTGAACTTGCTAGTATGGTTATTTCAGATGCTGTGGTACGTCTTTTGCCGGGTGTTATTAAAGAGTCTTCACATGAAAATGATTCTTTTACCCAAAATTTATTAGATTATCCTACTTATACCAAACCTTATGAATATAAAGGAATGAAGGTGCCTGATATCCTTTTATCAGGAGATCATCAAAAAATTGCTTTATGGCGGGAAGAAAAGGCTCTAGAAAATACACGCAAAAGACGTAGTGATTTACTTAAATAGGAGGATTTAGTATGGCTTCATATAAATTAAATAAGACAAAGAAAAAGAAAAGAACAAATCGTAAAATTAAATCAAGTGGCATGAAATTTTCTTTTCGCTTGCGTCCACGTCCAAATTTTATTGATGTCAAAGAAATTTATATTTACGAATCATCTTTAAAAGAAAATGTATTAAAAAATCAATTTAATCATGTTTTCAAACGTCTTTTTAGTCTTGCTATGAGTCTAGATGAAACAAGCGACGAAGGAGAATGCGCTGTAGTCTTAAATGAAGTTTTAAAAGCAAAACAAATTTTAAAAGATAAGTACATGCAAGAACTTGATGCTAAGACTTACCGTAACTATTTTAAAAAATTAACATTTCTAGAACAAGAAATCAGACAAAAAATTGTTATTCAAAATGAAATAAGAAGCCAAATATATGAAGAAACGAAAGGACGAGGCCGTTAGTGAACGTTTTTGATTTTGATAATACCTTATATAAAGGTGAAAGCTCATTTGACTTTGCTCTTTTTATGATAAAAAATAAAAAACGTCTTATTTTATATTTGCCGCGTTTTGTTTTCCTTTTATTTCTTTATAAAATTTGTGTTTTAAAACCGGCCAATTTTAAAAAAAGATTAGAAAAACTTATGAGCGTTTTTTTAAAAAACAAAGAGTTTACTCTTTCTTGTATTCATGAATTTTGGCTTTATCATATCGATAAATTAGATACCAATATGTTAAAACTGATAAAATCAAATGATGTTATTTCTACCGCGAGTCCTTCTTTTTTGATTGATGATCTTAAAGATGTATTAAATACAGATCATATTATCAGTACTCAGATAGATTTAGAAAAAGGTAAGATAAGCGTCCTTAATTTTCATGACAATAAAGTAAAAACATTCAAACAGTATTATCCAAACACAAAAATACAAACATTTTATACCGATTCTTATAATGATAAACCTTTAATGCATATCGCTCAATCAGTTTATCTAGTCAAAAAAGGTAAGTTAAAAAAGATAAAGTGAACGTTATGTTCATTTTTTTTGACATGTTTTGTCGAATCGGTTGCAAATAGATTTTTTATATGTAGAATAAGGGCAGTTTTTTCGAAAAGACATCAAATGAAAGGATTAAATATATGATAACAAATACAAAAGCAAAAGAAAAAATTAAGTTTCCCTTACTTAAAGATAAGGTAGCTAAAAAATTATTTACTGAAAAGAAAGTAGGCTTAGAGTATCTTCGGAAGATCATAAGTCTAGCTATAGGTATTCCTGTGGATATGATTGATAAAGATATCAAACTCATTCATCCAAGTATTGGAATAAACAAAAATATCGTTAATTCCGAGGCGGATGTGGTCTTAGAAAATGATGAATTCTATGTTAATCTAGAAATTAATTATTATAATAATGAAACCAGTGATATTAAAAATGGCTTATATTTATGTCACTTACTTTTAAGACAAGTAAAAAC
>CAKOQM010000053.1 GCA_934101275.1 uncultured Bacilli bacterium | reverse complement strand
AGGAATATGATAATATACTAGCCAGTATTAAGCACAAATATCTCTCTTTGTAACTGACTATATATATCATACAAGGATAAACTATGCAAAAAGAAATTATTAAAATGAATTCTAAACAAGATAATTTACCTATCGAAATAACTTTGTATATTCCTGAAAAGAATATTAAAGGAATTGTGCAAATTTCCCATGGTATGGCTGAACATAAAGAAAGATATGAAAACTTTCTAACCTTTCTATGTCAAAATGGCTTTGTTGTGGCAATAAGTGATCACCGTGGTCATGGAAAAAGTATTTTAAAAAAGGAAGACTTAGGCTATTTCTATGATGAAACAAGTGATTTTATTGTCGAAGATTTACATGACATCACTTTACTTTTAAAAGAAAAATATCCAGATAAACCACTTATTTTATTTGGTCATAGTATGGGTTCCTTAGTTGTTCGTAAATACATTCAAAAATATGATAAGGATATTGATAAATTAATCGTATGTGGTTCTCCTAGTAAAAACAACCTAGTAGACATTGCTATTTTCTTAACCAAAATAATTAAGTCTATTAAAGGAGATAACTACCGAAGTAAACTTATTCAAAATTTAGCTTTTGGAAGTTATAGTAAAAAAAGTGATTTTAGTGATAATGCTTGGCTTTCTTTTAATAAAGACAACGTTTTAGCCTATGATAAAGATGAATACTGTGGTTTTATCTTTACAACAAATGGTTTTCTAAATTTATTTAGATTAATGAAAAGTGTTTATCAAAAAAGAAATTATATAGTTCATAATAAAGATTTACCTATTTATTTTATTGCTGGCGAAAATGACCCTGTTATTATAAATAAAAAAGCATGGTTAAAAAGTCAAGAATTTCTAAAGTCATGTGGTTACCAAAATATTACTTCTACTCTTTATTCTCATATGAAACATGAAATATTGAATGAAACAGATAAAGAAAAAGTTTATCAAGACATATTAAATTTTTGCAAATAAAAAATGAAGTGCTCTACATTTCATTTTTTTTATTATCATAATCATCTAAAAAGGAATGAACATCACTACCCTCACGATAACCTAAAACACAATCTAAATTAATATTACTCATACTTTTAAAAATATTGTAATCAATGTCTTTATTTATTTTTCGTAAATTCTTTATAAGTTCTTTAATTTCTTTGCGCTTACTCGTTCCATCATTAATTAAAGAACATCCTTCGGTAAAACGACAAGCACAATTAATAAAAGTAAGTTCATTATAATTTTTCCAAGAAATAATATCTTCTTCATGTATATGATACATTGGTCTAATAAGTTCAATTCCAGAAAAATTATCACTGTGAAGCTTTGGCATCATTGTTTTTACTTCACAACCATAAAACATAGAAAGAAGAGTTGTTTCAATCACATCATCAAAATGATGGCCCAGACTTATTTTATTGCAGCCTTTTTCTTTGGCATAGTTATAAAGGTAGCCTCTTCGCATACGTGCACATAAATAACAAGGACTCTTGCCAGGATATTTTTCGACAACATCGAAGATATCCGATTCAAAAATTTCAATTGGTACACCTAATATTTCGGCATTTTCCTTAATTTTATTTAAATTATAATCATTATAACCAGGATTCATAACAACAAAACAAACTTCAAAATTAATTTGCCCATGACGTTTTAATTCTTGAAATAACTTAGCCATCAAAAAAGAATCTTTACCTCCACTGATGCAAACCATGATTTTGTCATTTTCTTTTACTAGTTCATAATCCTTAATGGCTTTAATAAATCTCGCCCAGATGGTCTTTCGATATTTTTTAATAATACTTCTTTCTATTTCTTTTGTTTTATCCATCTAAATCACACTTTCTAAAGCTTCAATTAGTTTATCCAGTT
Organism: uncultured Bacilli bacterium; assembly: GCA_934101275.1. Taxonomy (GTDB): domain Bacteria; phylum Bacillota_I; class Bacilli_A; order RF39; family UBA660; genus Ventrenecus. Next base: position 987 of record CAKOQM010000053.1, on the reverse strand, counting down.
CCTCTTTTGTTGTCAAGTAAGATAGACTAACTCTTATGGAAGAAGAGGCTACTTTTTTATTTTTAGTTAAAGCATAGACAAGTTTAGACGGTGTATTTAAAGGACAGCAACTTGTTTTAGCAGAAACGATAATTCCTTTTTCTTCTAATAAGGAAACCAAGTCATTCGCGTTCATTTTTAACACACTAAAATTCACAAAGTAAACTGAAGAACGAGAGGTATTATTGATGACAATATCTTTTTTATTTTTTAAATAATTTAAAAGATAAGTTTGTAATTCTAACACATATAAATGGTGTTTACTTTGTTCTTCTAAGGCCAATTTTAAAGCCGTATAAAAAGCAACAATATTCGGAAGTATAGGTGTGCCACTTCGATAGTTTGTGGTACTTCTTCCCCCATGAAGTAAAGGGACTAACTCTACATTTTCTTTTTTTATAAGAATTGAGGTACCATCTAAACCACTTAATTTATGAGCAGAAATAGTGGCTAAATCAACATTTGTAAAACTAAAAGGTTCTTTACCTATTATCTGAGTGGCATCCGTATGAAAATAAGTATGAGGATATTTTTTTAACATTTTTCCTATTTCATCAATAGGTTCTACAATACCAAGTTCACTATCCATCGCGGTAACACTTACCAAAATTGTATCTGGGCGAAGTCTTTTTTCAATTTCTAAAGGCGTAATAATTCCCTCTTCATTTACTGGAACCACTTCGATTTCAAAACCTTTTTCACTCATATAAGTTAAAGGACTTAAAATAGAAGAATGCTCTAAACTACTCACTAATATGTGTTTTCCAAAGTTTTTATATCTTTCTAAAATACCTTTGACTGCCAAATTATTAGATTCAGTAGAACCCGATGTATAAATAATTTCATCAGGTAAAACCCCCAATAAATCAGCTATTTTTTTAGTAGTGTCTTGAATTTTCTCATTTGCTTTTCTTCCTAAAACATGGTTAGAATTAGGATTAGCAAAAT
>CAKOQM010000052.1 GCA_934101275.1 uncultured Bacilli bacterium | reverse complement strand
CTGTGCAATAATTTATAATTTTCAATTTTTTAAATTTTTATTAAAAACTATTGACTATTCATAGTTGGTCTCCTTTTTATAACTTTATATCTTTATTTTTTTCTTGAAGATATTTGATATCATCTTTGCTTGCAACAATATGCATTTTTCGGTGACAATTAGGACATAAAGCCACTGTATTTTCTATAGAGTCGTCGCCACCTTTAGACAGCCAAATAATATGATGACTTTCTAAATAAGGATAACCCTCTTTGTCATTAAAAGGAGATTTTTGACCACATAACTGGCATACACCATTTGCTCTTTTTTTGGCATATTCTGCAATATAGGGATCTCTTATATAAGATATTGTCCGAACATAACGGTAAGAAACTTTAATTTTTGAACATTCTATAGCTTTTTGTTTTAGCTCACTTTCTGTCATTTTTTTAATAAATCGATTTTTTTCATCTTTACAACGATCTAACATTTCTTTATCGACTAAACCAGCATAACTTGAAACGGTTAAAGGAAATATCCATACTTTACGTAACTGACCGTGAGAATCATTTTGAAATTCTTGAAATGGAGCCCCATTTAAATGAACTTGACCACGATAAATATACTTACCACTTTCTAATACTTCACATAAATATACTAAGGTGTCATTTTCATTTGAAGTGGCAAGTGTTTCATTTTGACCCGCAAGTTTTTGATCGCCAAATTTTCCCATACCTGTATAATAAAGAGTATTACCTACCCATTTATCTTCATAAAATGATTTTGTATGATCACTTATAATTAATAATAAATTGTTTTTTTTAGATCTACGCATGCCACCCATATTTGCTACACCAAATATCGCATGTAAATCATCATTAGAAAGTGTCGATCCTATTTCTACATCTGGTTTAAAAGATATGATCTTTGGTTGTCCTATTTTTTCATAAAGAAATCTTACAAATATTAAAAGTGACCAAGATTTCATCTCAGAAAAATCATTTTTCCATTTGATAAGAGCTTGTTGTTTTTCTAAAAAATTCATTTCTTGTAAGTCAGAAATTCCCAATCTTTCTAAGAAAAAATTTAAATGTTCTTCAGAATATATATTTAAATACTTTTGAGGATAATAGGTGGCTAGTATTTTTGAACGAAATATAAGTGATAACTCACTATCTTCTAAACCCTGTTCATTATCCTTTTTTGCATCGTCTAAAAGCTTAAGAATCGCTCTTTTTATTTTTTCCATAGCCGCATCAGAATCTGTTCCATATTTTGCAACGACACGATATTCCTTCTTATTATTCTTTCTCCATTTTCTGTAATATAAACCAAATTTTGTTGCGTCAGAGCCATGTATATTTCCTAACTCTTGCAATTCATTTTCAATCCGGTAGCAAAAAGTAGTTTTATCTAAACCAAGGCAATAATCTTCTTTCGTTAATTTTTTTATATTGTTAATACTATAATCTTTTACAAATTGTCTACGTTTTGTTTCAAAAATTTCTTCTTCTTTTCTTTTTTCATCCATTTGGTTATTAAACTCATTTATTAAATTCAATAAAATATTTTTATCCATAAAACCTCCAAAAATAAGATTCTTTATGTCTAAAATAATATCATTTTTTCCTTATTATTTAAATAGTTTTTTTAAGTCTTACAAAGAACACCGTTTTATTTATCACAAAAATTCACTTTTTAATTAGTATCAACTTCATAAGGACTACTAGAAGTACCTATTCCGCCACTTATTTTAGCATCTCCTTTTATATTTATGACGGGATAAACTCCATAATTACCATCCGTAAAGGCAAATCCAAAATTTCCTTCTTTATTTAAAACAACATTCCTACTGCCATTATCGTTACTGATATTAAATGAATAGGGAGTCATCGTCCAATATATAGTACCGAAAGATGTATATGCTAAAGTATTTAAATAACCATACACAATTCCAGACATTATAAGTTCATCAGCAGTGATTAAACCTATTGAATAATTTAGCGATTTATTTCCCTTCTCATTTGTGCTCATTGTAAATAAATCATTTGATAGATTTTGACATTTTAAGGTAGGCTGATAACGATTTATGCGACTAGAAATTACATATTTTGTAGTTGTGTCTACACTGAATCCATCACCATTCAACAACGTTCTATCATTACAAAAACCTGCATCCATAAGGACAGATTCATTATTTGTTCCTAAAATAGTATTCTTATACCAATTATCTAAAATTGTTTTAATATTACTATCATTCTCATTAGCTATTGTTTTTTCATAATTTTCATTTAAGATAGTTCCATCCATGTATCCAACATATGCTGAATTATCCTTCAACGTTGAAAATAATCCTTTCAAATTTTTATTACTCTTATCATACATAAGCCTGATACTTCCATCGCCATTGATACGAATAATTCTCCAATAGAAACCTGCAAATTTTACATAGTTATTAACGACGTTTCCGCGATAATAATAGCTTGTACCATCATCATCTTCTACTTGATATAATCCTTTATCTGATTTATCACTTTCTAATTCACGAGATATATGTTGTTGTAATTTTAATATAATTTTATTATTTTCTTTGCTAACAGCTAATATTTTATTTATTTTTCCATAAGAATTATGATGATCATAAGAACCATCAGAACGCTTATAGCAATCTATTATCCAATATTCTTTATTATTTAAATCTTCATTGGACATGTCTGCTAATTTTTGTTTAAAAGGTTTTACATAAGTAAACAAACCAGTTTCAGTATTAAATTGGTAAGAATTAGATATAGCACAAGTAGCCTCTTTATCGAAAGAAAGTGATGTTAAATTATCTGATATTTTCTCTTGCCATAAAAATATAGGTGCTGTTTTACTAAAATCAGGTGTTTGTTTTGATGCTATTTTTTGCTTTGATATCTCAGGACTGGTTTGATATTCGTTAGCTAAGATGGCATCGGCTAATGTGTTATATCCGGCATCAATTGGTGT
>CAKOQM010000051.1 GCA_934101275.1 uncultured Bacilli bacterium | reverse complement strand
TAACCGAATAATTTGCCAAGAATAGAATTCTCACCAAAATTTATTTTTTTATTCACATTACTTAATTCTTCTGTTTCGTTTTCATTCCAGATAGAAAAATCAACTCCTCTAGAACGTGTTTTTTCATCATAGTATTTGGAAACCCCTAGTGCAGAAGAATAGATATTATTTCGCACGCCGATTTCTTTAATACTCAATATTTTTGCTTCATGACCAAAAACTTCGTCAACAAGCATTGAAAATTGGGGCATTTCGCTTACTCCACCCGTAATCATTATATAATGAATTTCTTTTTTTGTTAAGAGATTTATTTCTTTTTTTGCTAAATTTAATATTTCTTTTAATCTTGAAGAGGCCACCTCGCTGGCTTCATACTCACTTATTGTTACTTTTTTTCCTTCTTTGTTTGTAAATTCTTTATGAACACTAGCACTTGTTCCATTTGTATGAGCAAATGTTAATTCTCGTCGCACTACCTCAGCATCTTTCAAATTCAATCCATAAACATAAGCAAGATCTTTTAAAATGTTATTTCCTCCTAAGGATAAATTATGTGTATTGGTAAGAATACCCTTATTAAATACCGAAACAGATGTTATATCACTACCCAAATTGATAATTACTCCCGTTGTTGTTTTCATTAAAGAGGATTCTGAAGCCATGTAATCTCCTATAACTCCAAGAGTAAAATCAACGACTTCAACTCCTAATTTCTCTAAACATTTTACAATAGGATATATATTTTTACGAGGAATCGTTACTAAAAGAGTTCGAACCGTCAACGTCTTCGCCTCTTGCTTTAAAGGATTTTTTAAAGAACGTTCCTCATCTAAGATAAAATTAATAGGTTCTAAAGAAACAAGTTCACTATCTTTATCAATCTTATTTTCCGTTGATAAACGCATAGCTTTTAAAATATCTGCCTTTTTAACAACATGTTCTTCGTTATAAATAGTAACCGTTCCTTCTGTCATTATAAATCGGACATCTTCATTTAAAGTCGTTACAATAACTTTAGGTATTTTCATACCTAGCATATTTTCACATTTATTAAAACATTCTCTTAAACTTGAAATTAAAGCATTAGGATCCGTAACAAGACCTTTTTTAATCCCCAATGAAGGTGTATAAGAAGACGCTAAAACATTTATCTTCCCTTTTATAAATTCCGCAACTACAAGTTTAATATACTTTGAGCCAATATCTAATCCTGCAATGACTTTCCGCATTCTACTCACCTTATTTTCTATCTCTAATTATACAGAAAACGTTAGAAAAACACAATTAAAATCAAAAAAAGAATGCTTCCTCTTAGGAAACACCCTTTAAATTTTATTTACAACAGCGATTTGGATAAACTTGCTCCACTTCATTAACTTCTGAATAGCTGTAAACTGGAGTATAAGTATGATTATAAACATGATGATTTACGGTAGTTGTATGAAATGGCATAATGTGTGGTACTTCATAGTTGATAACACGATGACAAACTTGATTTTGAGGGCATTCACAAATAGGAGGACATACATTGCCACAACTGGTTGGGCAAGAATTCATACAGCATGATCCACCCATATTTGTGAAATCTCCACTCATACTTTGATAACTCATTTGAAAATCGTCACGATTACATTCTTTATTTTTTAACATATTCTCGTCATTCCTTTCTAATGTAGTTTATGTAACAAAAAAAAGGATTGATAGGCCTTTATAATAAATTTAACATTTTAGCAAAATAAAAACCCTTAAAAAGGGCTTAAATTCTAATTGGTGGAGGACGTGGGACTCGAACCCGCGACCCTCTGCGTGCAGGGCAGATGCTCTAGCCAACTGAGCTAGTCCCCCAACAGAACATATCCAATATACCATATGTTTCCTGGCTTGGCAAGAACTTTTTTTACTTTTTTTAAATTTTATGAAAAAAAGATGTTTGTTACTTTAATGTACCATTCACAACCCTTTTTGTTTCACTGACAACTACAAAAGCTGTAGGATCATTTTGTAAAACTAATTTTTCTAACTTTTCTACACTTTTAGAATTCACTTCAACAAAAAGCATAACCCGGGGCACACTGTTATAAGCACTATGCATAAAAAGCATATTAATGCGGTACCCCCTCATTTTTAAACTATTGATAAGATTTTCATTATCTTTTTTCAAAATAATTTGTACGCCAACAACGCCTTTAATAAGACGTTTAGAAACTAAAGAACCCATTAAAGTGCCTGTCGCGTAACCTAAAGAATAACTAATAGGTATTAAAATAGAATCAATTGAAATCAGTAAGGCTTCTCTAGCGACGATGAACCAAATAAAAATTTCAAAAAAAGCTAAGATGGTACTTAGAACATAATGTTCTTTTAACATAAAATTTTGCCTTATGGTAGAAATCGTTACATCTAAAATGCGCGCAAAAAAAATCTTTACACAAACGAAAAATAAACTCATAGAAAATCCCTCGTTATTAGTATGTAAAGATTTTATTTATTTAATACAATTAAAAGAACAAGAATAATAAGAAAGAGCAAAATGGCTAAAATCATTAAAAGACCTATCGCTTTGTTGCTTGTCTTTTCTTGACTTTCGTAAACAGGTTTTTGAAGACCATACTTTTCCGTTATCATCTTGGCTTCATACTGATGTTCCTTTTGATATTTTTTATATTCATTCATTTGGTCACTTGATAGCATTGCCCCACAAAAAGGACAAATACCCCGGTCAGTACCAAGGGCTTTTCCACATCGTCTACACGTCATTTTATTCCTCGTAATCTTCAATAAAATGATTGCCCTTGTGAGGTTCTTCTCTTAATAAGTCTTCGTAATTCCTTTGTCTTAAGGCTTCATATAAAACGATTGCCACAGAGTTTGATAAATTAAGAGCTCTTACTTTATCCGTCATAGGAATGCGAGCACAGGTATCTAAATGGGGCTTTAAAATACTTCTTGGAATACCCGTACTTTCTTTACCAAACACCAAATAAATATCTTCTTTCTCTTCTTTATAAGAAAAATCAGAATGTGGCTTATGTCCATAACGAGTAAAGAAATACATTTTTCCTTTATTATGACTTAAAAAGTCTTCCCAATTTTCATAAACCGTATAATGACAATTATCAATATAGTTAACTCCACTTCTTTTAATACTTTTTTCATCTAAAGAAAAACCTAAAGGTTTAATTAAATGTAAATGAGTGTGAGTAGCTACACAAGTACGCATAATATTTCCTGTATTACCAGGAATTTCTGGTTCAAATAAAACAACGTTTAACATAAAATCCACCTAGCTTTTGAATTCATATTTGTCTAAAAGTTGAACAAAGTCTTGTTCACTGATTAATTGATTATCTTCTCTTTCAATATAATCCATCACTTTACCATCTTTATAATAAATGATTGTTGGAAGTTTCGTTAACCCCTTTTCTAAACGTAAATTTTGAACTTTTAAACTGTCTTTTACTTCGATATCTCCACAGTTGTCACCAACCGCTTGAAATAAAGCAAAATGATCTTCTAAATGATAATTTGAAACAACTTGTTTTAACTCTTTTTCTAAATTAAACTCATCTTCTGTACCAAGTTCTTTCGTAACATAAATGAACATATAATCCTTATCTAAAAAAGAACTTAATGTATCACAGGATGTTTGATTTAAGCCTTCACTTACTAAAAAGCTTTTATTTTGCCAATCATCACTATATGTCACGACACGAGCTTTTTTATAAAAGTCAAATAAAGTTATGACGATAAGTAACGCGGCGCAAAAAACGCCTAAGATAACAAGAACATTATTATCCAATTTTGTCTTTTTTCTATTTACTTTCTTTTCCATTTTATCACTCTTTTCAACAACTAAAATATAACACATATTACCTTATTTGACAATGAAAAAGAATATTAGTTTTTTTCTAATATCCTTTCTTTTTATAGTAATCATAAAGTTCTTTGAAGCGATTAAAATGAACAATTTCTCTTTGTCTTAAAAAGAGTAAAACGCCTAAGATATCTTCGTCTTTTGTTTCATTTATTAACGATTCATAAGTCGCTCTTGCTTTTTCTTCGGCCGCCATATCTTCTGAAATATTGGCAAGCACATCCCCTGTGACAGCAAAATAACTAACGGTAAAAGGATTGCCAAATGAATCACATGGATAAATACTCTTACCATGTTCGGTGTATAAAGAACCTAAGCCATTTTCTTCTAATTCTTCTATAGTTGCATCTTTCACAAGTTGTCTTACCATCGTACAAATCATTTCACAATGTCCTAGTTCTTCCGTGGCAATATCATTTAATAAGGCTCTACCTTTTTCATCTGGCATTGA
>CAKOQM010000050.1 GCA_934101275.1 uncultured Bacilli bacterium | reverse complement strand
TTTAACAAAAAAAGTTTATATATTACCACTTCTATTAAAAATAATTATTTTCGTAGTGAAATTAAAGTTAACAAAAAACCGAGCGCTTAAGTCTCGGTTTTTAAAAGCATTATTATAAAATGTCCATGTCTGCTTTTGGTTCATCAAAGAACATAACAACACATGCAGATGACGCAGATTTAGCAAATAAATTTGCGATTCCTGCTAACATATTGGCTAAAAACATAATAACACTCCTTTCCTTATCCATTGTTCAAATCTATATTATAAATTTAAACCATACTTAAAGCTCTTTATAGCTTTTATAATTATTAAAAGGAGTAGAGAATAGTTTATATGTGATAGGGTTTATGGAAATAGATTCTAAAATAATCGCATAAATAATAACGTTTTTATAAATTATGTTTGTTGTGATGAAATATAATATTATAAATATTAAAAGAATTATGTTTGCGAAAACTTTAGCGCGTTTTCTTTTTTTCTTTCTGATAAGTGGTCTTGCAGGAGTATCTGCAGGAGCAAATAACAAAAACAAAATCATTCCAGTTATCATTATTGAATAAGAAATATAGCTAGGAAAATAACCATATTTGATAAACAAACCGCCTCCGATATATAAAGGTAAAGTTGTAAACCAACATTCTAGGGTTGTTTTCATATGAATTCCAAAGCCAAATAATCTTAAAGCCCAATGAGCGAAAGCTAATAATAATATTTCGGGTAAAATATTAAATGTTATAGCTAAGATTATCAAAACAATAGCTTTTGTAAAAAAATTATAAAAGCATTCGAATCCATATCTTAATTTCTTTTCATCAAGTTCACTGATTGTTCTTTCTTTTTTGATAAACAATAAAGAAGATTCAATAAACTTTTTTTTCACTAAATCACTTCTCCTTACAAGAAAAATTTTAGCAATTTTTAATTAAAATAGTTCTAAAATTGTCTGAATAACAGGGGAAAACGTCTGAAATGCAAAATGAAACTTTCAAATGTGCTTTTTGATGAATAATAAACACTTAAACCTACATGAAAGAAAATAAGAAAAAGCAAAAAAATCCTTTATCCTTTATGTTATAATGAACATGTCGTGAGTTATGTGTTATTTATTTTGTCGGTATTTGTCGACCGAATTAAATTGCAGTCCACACATAAACATGATAGTTTAGTAGTGTAGTATATGAGTAGGAAGGAAGTGAGCGTTATGTTAACCGGAACAGTAAAGTGGTTTAACAATGAAAAGGGATATGGCTTTATTAAATTTGGTGATTTAAAAGATATATTTGTTCATTATTCACAAATTACAATGGATGGATATAAAACATTGAAACAAGGAAATTTAGTCGACTTTAAATTAATTGAAACCGCTAAGGGGCTACAAGCTATTAATGTTGAAGTTGAGCAAACTATAAATGCATAAGGAAAGAGGAAAAATATGTTAAGAGGAACAGTAAAGTGGTTTAACAATACGAAAGGCTATGGATTTATCCAATATGGGGACTTAGAAGATATCTTTGTTCATTATTCTGCCATTCGTATGGATGGCTACAAAACTTTGAAAGAGGGAAATATTGTAGAGTTTAAATTAATAGAGACAGCTAAAGGATTGCAAGCTGTTAATGTTGAAAATGTATCAGAGGTTTTGAATTAAGCTACCAGAATATGGTAGTTTTTTTCTTTTATTTTTGTTAAAATATAAATAGGAAGGTGATAGCATGAGAATTGAAATTAGAGGAGATAAAGTTAAAGTAACGGACTCCATTAAAGCTTATATCGAAGAAAAGATTGGAAAGTTAGATCAATATTTTGAAAGTCCAGCGGAATTAAAAGCCTATGTCGTCATCCGCGTAAGAAATAAAAGTGATATTATTGAAGTGACTATTCCAACACCTAAGTTTTCTTTAAGAGCAGAAACATCTCATGAAGATTTATATGCTGCGATCGATTTAACAGTAGCTAAGTTAGAAGGGCAAATCAGAAAGAATAAAACGAAGATGCGTAAGAAATTTAAAGATATTATGCAATACGAACTTTTAATGCAAGAAGAAGAACCTGAAAACACTTCCGATATTGTTAAAAGAAAAACTGTTGAACTAAAACCAATGGATGAAGAAGAAGCCATTTTACAAATGGAATTATTAGGACATGATTTTTATATTTTTAAAAATGTGTCTACAGATACCGTTTCTGTTTTATATCGAAGAAAAGATGGCTCTTATGGCATTATTGAAGAACAAGCTTAACAGATTTTGAGATAGCCTTATTAGGTTATCTTTTTTAAAGGGAAAATTGTGTCGAATAAGAACGAAAATATTAAAAAAACAACCTAAAAATAAGCAAAAGTTTGCTTATTTTTTAAAACATATGGTAGAATTGTAACTATGGAGGTTAGATAACTATGGGAATATTTAGAAAACTAATAGACTCAGAATATAAAGAATTAAAAAAATTTGAAAAAATCGCTAATGAAATTATGGAAAAAGAAGACAGCTTAACCAAACTTAGCGATGAAGAATTAAAAAATAAAACCAAAGAATTTAAAGAAAGATTAGCCAATGGGGAATCTTTAAATGATTTAGTTGTTGATGCTTTTGCTGTTGTAAGAGAAGCTGACTATCGTGTTTTAGGTGAAAAACCTTATTTTGTTCAAATCCTAGGTGCCTTAGCTATTCATTACGGTAATATTGCTGAAATGAAAACTGGTGAAGGAAAAACTTTAACCGAAACGATGCCTGCTTATTTAAATGCTTTAGACGGTAAAGGTGTTCATATTATCACTGCTAATGAGTTCTTAGCAAAACGTGACTCAGAATGGATGGGAAATATTTATCGCTTTTTAGGTTTAACGGTTGGTCTTAATATGCGGGAAATGACGCCTAAAGAAAAACAAGAAGCTTATAAATGTGATATTTTATACTCTACGAATAATGAAATAGGTTTTGACTACTTAAGAGATAATATGGTTGTTAGAAAAGAAGACCGTGTCCAAAGACCACTTAACTTCTGTATTGTCGATGAAGTTGACTCTATTTTAATCGATGAAGCAAGAACACCCCTTATTATTTCAGGTGGTAAACAAAATGCTAAAAACCTTTATATGGATGCCGATAAAGCTGTAAAATCATTAAAAGAAGAAGATTATACGGTGGATCCTAAGACGAAAAATGTGTCCATTACAGAATCAGGTGCCGAAAGACTTGAAAAATTCTTTCACTTAACAAACTTATATGATGTGGGTAATTCAGCTTTAGTTCACCATATCAACAACGCTTTAAAAGCTAACTATGGTTTTAAAAAGGATGTTGATTATGTTGTCGATGCTGGCGAAGTTATTATAGTAGATCCATTTACGGGTCGTTTAATGCAAGGACGTCAATTTAGTGAAGGACTTCATCAAGCTATTGAAGCCAAAGAAAATGTGACTATTAACGAAGAAACTCAAACAATGGCAACCATCACTTTCCAAAATTTATTTAGAATGTACAATAAATTATCTGGTATGACTGGTACGGCTAAAACAGAAGAAGAAGAATTTAGAAATATTTACAATATGTATGTTATTCAAATCCCAACGAATAAGCCTGTTATTCGCGAAGATTTAGCGGATTTAGTTTATTCAACCGAAGCTGGAAAATATGAAGCCATTGTTAAAACTATTAAAAAAATTCATGAAACAGGACAACCTATCTTAGTAGGTACAATCTCTGTTGAAAATAACGAACGCCTTTCTAACATGCTAAAAAAAGAAGGTTTAAAACATGAAGTTTTAAATGCTAAAAATCATGCTCGTGAAGCAGAAATTATTGCTCATGCTGGTGAAAAAGGTGCAATTACTATTGCTACTAATATGGCAGGTCGTGGTACCGATATTAAACTTGGTGAAGGTGTGAAAGAACTTGGCGGTCTATGTGTTATTGGTACAGAACGTCATGAATCTCGTCGTATTGATAATCAGTTAAGAGGACGTGCTGGTCGTCAAGGAGATCCAGGTATGAGTCAATTCTTTGTTTCTTTCGAAGATGATTTAATGCGTCGTTTTGGTACGGATAAAGTTAAAAATATGGTTATGGCTTTAGGTCTTGTGGGAGATCAAGCTATTCGTTCTAAATCACTTACCAGGTCAATTGAATCTGCTCAGAAAAAGGTAGAGGGTAATAACTTCGATATGCGTAAAAACTTACTTGATTATGACAACGTTGTTAATGAACAAAGAAGAATGATTTATGAACAAAGAAATAACATCATCGATAATGAAAGTATTCATGATACCATTAAAGAGACATTTAGAAATGTTGTCGAAGATATTGTGACAGCACATACACATGAAGGTAAAACTTCAGATGAAGATTTACAAGAAATTGTTTCTTACATCAATACTAATTTCTTAAAAAGCCAAATTTTAAAAGGAAATGAAATTAAAGACTTAGATGAAAGTGAAAAAATTGAATACATCACTAACATGATTAATGAAGATTATGAGTTAAAAATTAAAGATGCCCCTCATTTTGATGAATTTGAACGCTCTATTTCTCTTCGTATCATCGATTCTTTATGGGTAGAACATTTAAATGCTATGGAAAGTCTAAAAGAAGGAATTTTCTTAAGACAATATGCTCAAACAAATCCATTACAAGCCTATACAATGGAAGGTTATGATATGTTTGAACAACTTTTAAATCGTATTGATGATACTATTGCTCAATTTTTATTAAAAGCAAATATTGAACAAAATACGGAAAGAAAACAAGTTATAAAAGGCCAAGCTAATGATTCTAAAGAAATAGAACATCATACAGTGAAAAATACGAAAAAAGTAGGACGTAATGATCCTTGCACATGTGGAAGTGGAAAAAAGTATAAAAACTGTTGTGGTAAATAACCTCGCAAACCCTTATAAAATAAGGAATTGTTAAA
>CAKOQM010000049.1 GCA_934101275.1 uncultured Bacilli bacterium | reverse complement strand
CCAACATATCTTAAATTGTTATCACTCGTTCCATCATAAGCTAAAGTATACGTACAACTATCACTTGTTTTATCTGGAACCGTATAGACATCGGTTGATGATGTATTAGCGTCTTTTACAAGGTTAGTAATAGTATCTATACCAGATGTTTGTTTTTTACATTCGGTTAATTTACCCGTTAAAGTAGCTTGGAATTTCTTATTCATATCAGCTGATTGATCTTCATCTGTATTTTTATAAGTTACCGTTAAAGTATATTTTTTAGTTGTATTGGCAGGAAGTGATAACCCCTCAATAAAAGTGGTATCATTATCGCTTGGAAACTCGACATTCTCTATTAAAACTTCACCATTTTCATCTTGTAAAGAAACTACTAAATCACTTGTTCTCGTAAATTCATTGACAACATTTGACCAAATAAAGCCAAAACAAAGAGAAACTCCATTTGGATTTTGTACGGTAAAATCAGATGTTACTGATTCTCCTGGAATGATATTAGAACTGGTTACTTTTGTACCATCAGAAATAATAATATCTTTAACAGTGTCAGAACCTATGACTGTACTTCCTTTATTACCACCATTAAAATCATTTGTTACTTTGACAGAAAAATACGCATATGATACTGAATACATTAAACAGAATAATATCATAATGGCACTTGCTACCACAATATAAGTTTTCTTCATATTTTTAGACTCCTATTCTTACTTATAATTATCATGTAAAAAGAGCCTTTTGTCAAGGCTCTTTAGTAGCGGATTTCTTCATGATTAGGTTCGGAATAAAGGTCTTCAAATTTTCCTTTTCTCGTCTCTAACATGAGTCCTATAATACCAATAATAAATAAAATAATGGATAAAACTTGAGCCACTTTAAAACCGCCAAGCATTAAAGAATCGGTTCTTAAGGCTTCAATAACAAAACGTCCGACACTGTAAAAACATAAGTAACTGAAAGTTAAGCTCCCTACTTTTAAATATTTATAGTGTTTTAAAAGAGATAAGATAATAAAGCCTAATAAACACCATAAAGATTCATAAAAGAAAGTGGGATGGTAATAAATGCCATTAATATTCATGCCATTAATAATAAATTCAGGGATATGAAGATTTTCTAAAGTACTTCTTAAAACGGCTCCTCCATGAGCTTCCATATTAAAGAAATTCCCCCATCTTCCAATACTTTGGGCAAGTAAAATACCAGGGACAGCCATATCCGTTATCTTTAACAGTCTGACGTTATATTTTTTACAGTAAAGATACATGGTCATAAAGCCAGCTATTAAGCCACCATGGATAGCAAGTCCCCCTTCCCATATTTTGAAAATGCTAACCGGATCATTTTTGTAAATTTCAAAGTTAAATAAAACATAATAGATTCTAGCCCCAATAAAGCCAAAGATAATGGCCCAAAAACAAAGATTAAAAAGAAAATCTTTGGGATAATTATATTTCTTACTTTCTTTTAAAAGTAATCCTATTCCTACAATAACGCCCAATAAAATCATTAAAGAATACCATTTAATAGTAAAGGAACCTATTTGTAAAGCCACTGGATTCATATCATCACTCTTTCTAAACTAAAATTATTTTAGCATAAAATTTCATTTTATTCATTAGAAAAAGCATCTATTTTAAGACACTTTTTATTTTAAATATTTTTTTAACCATTCACCGGTGTAAGAAGAAGAAACTTTACTTACTTCTTCTGGTGTTCCAGTTGCTACAACCGTTCCGCCACCTACACCACCATCAGGTCCTAAATCAATAATATGATCAGCCACTTTAATAACATCCATATTATGTTCAATAACTAAAACGGTATCGCCGTTATCTACAATCCGATTTAAAATAGCTAAAAGTTTTTTAATATCTTCAGAATGAAGTCCTGTCGTCGGTTCATCTAAGACAAATAAACTTTTACCGGTTGCCTTCTTTTGCAGTTCTTTAGCAAGTTTTACACGACCTGCTTCTCCACCTGACAAAGTAGGTGCACTTTGACCTAATGTGATATAAGAAAGACCCACATCCATTAAAACATCTAATTTTCTTTTAATTTTTGGAACATTTTCAAAAAACTTAACGGCTTCACTAACACGCATGTCTAAAACATCACTAATGGTTTTTCCCTTAAATTTTATTTCCAGAGTTTCTTTATTATAACGTTTGCCATGACAAACATCACAAGGAACATACACATCGGGTAAGAAATGCATTTCTATTTTTTTGACACCATCACCCCAGCAGGCTTCACAACGACCACCTTTAACGTTGAAAGAAAATCTTCCTTTATCATAGCCATGCATTTTACTTTCTTTCGTGTTAGCAAATAAATCTCTGATATCATCAAAAACACCGACATAAGTAGCTGGATTACTTCTTGGCGTTCTACCAATGGCATCTTGGGTAATCACAACGAGTTTATCTAAATTTTCAATTCCTTTGACTTCTTTACAAGCCCCAGGTATTTCTTTGGAACGATATAATTTATTAGCAATTGTCTTACAAAGAATTTCATTAACAAGGGTACTTTTACCACTTCCTGATACACCGGTAACACATATAAATTTTCCTAAAGGGAATTTAACGTTTATTTTCTTTAAGTTATTTTGAGAAGCTTTTACCACTTCTAAATATTTGCCATTACCTTTTCTTCTTGTTTTAGGAACTTCAATTTTTTCTGTACCTGCTAAATATCTCCCAGTTAAAGAATTTTTATTTTTCATGACTTCTTCAGGAGTCCCTGCGGCAACAACTGTTCCACCATTTTCACCCGCACCAGGTCCTATATCCACTAAGTAATCAGCAGACCTCATGGTATCTTCGTCATGTTCTACGACAATTAAAGTATTACCTAAATCACGCATTTCTTGTAAAGAACGAATTAGTTTTTCATTATCTTTTTGATGTAAGCCAATACTTGGTTCATCTAAAACATATAAGACACCTGATAGTTTACTTCCTATTTGGGTTGCTAGACGAATACGTTGTGATTCTCCACCTGAAAGAGTGCCTGCATTACGATGTAAACTTAAATACTCCAAACCAACGTTAACTAAAAATGTCAAACGATTGTCAATTTCTGTTAAAAGTAAATGACTAATATTTTCTTGTTCTTTAGTAAGTTTTAAGCCTCTTAAAAAAGCTCTTAATTCTTTGATACTCATGATGGTCATATCATAAATATTCTTCTTATTAATATAGATAGATAAAACACTTTTTTGAAGTCTTGTCCCATGACATAAAGAACAATCTGTCTCGACCATAAAGCCTTCTAACCAATCACGAATCCAAGCACTAGAAGTTTCCATATAACGTCTTTCAAGATTGGGAATAACCCCTTCATAATAATCATTCGTATAACGAACATTACCTGTTTTAGAAACATATTTAATTTCAATAGGTTCCGTTGTTCCATGTAAAATAATATTTAATTTATCTCTTGGAATATCTTTAATAGGTGCATCCATATCAATATCGTATTTTTTACAAATGGCTTCTATGGTTGTATTATGAATATTATTATCGATGTTATAAGCAATAATCGCTCCTTCATTTAAAGATTTATCTTTATTAGGAATAATTAAATCTTCACTAATCTTTAATTTGGTTCCAAGTCCTTTACATTCGGGACAAGCTCCATAAGGACTATTGAAAGAAAATAAACGTGGTTCTAGTTCTGGAATAGAAAAATTACACTCTGGGCAGGCATAATTTTCACTCATCAAAATATCTTCGCCACCGATGATATGAAAAACCACTTTTCCTTCAGCTAAATGGGTACTGTTTTCAATAGATTCAAAAATACGACTCCGTTCTTCTTTTCTTACCACAACACGGTCAACAACCACATCAATATTATGCTTTTTATTTTTTTCTAAGTTAATGGTGTCTTCTAAAGAATAATTTTCACCATCTATTTTTACTCTGGTATAACCTTGTTCTTTTAAAGTTTCTAATAAATCTTTTTGAGTCCCTTTTTCCCCATGAATAACGGGAGCTAAAATTTCCAACTTTGTCCCCTCTTCTAAATCCATAATCTTATCGGTCATTTCATCAATACTTTGACTTTTAATAGGAATATGATGATTTGGACAGTAAGGTGTACCAATACGCGCAAATAAAAGTCGTAAAAAATCATATATTTCGGTAATCGTTCCAACAGTACTACGAGGATTTTTATTAGTTGTTTTTTGGTCAATAGAAATACTTGGAGATAAACCTTCAATGGAATCCACATCAGGTTTTTCAACTCCTCCAATAAATTGCCGAGCATACGCGGATAAACTTTCAACATACCTTCTTTGACCTTCGGCAAAAATAGTATCGAAAGCTAAACTACTTTTACCACTTCCTGATACCCCTGTCATAACAATCAGTTTATTTTTGGGAAGTTCAATATCCACATTTTTTAAATTATTTTCTCTAGCACCTTTCACAATTATTTTGTCATTCATAAATACAAACACTTCCTTTTTTGTTAATTATTCTACCACAAATCTATAAAATTATTTGCAAAATTAATATAGCATACATTTGTTTTGATAACAAGAAAATGATTTTATAAAAATCACTATCATTATCATATTTTCACCACTTTTTATCATAAAATGATAATTTCTGGTGAAAATCAACGATTTCTATTACTTAATTTACGTGTTATATTTTTTTAGAAGGTATGTGAAACCAATAATTAGAATTTTCAAAATTGAATAAGAAAAAAATTTTGACTTTAAAAAGCGAATGAAATAGTGAAAAGAATCTTGAACGCGTTCTTTTTTGACATGTTTTGTCGAATCGGTTGCAAATATATTTTTTATATGTAAAATAAGGGCAGTTTTTTCGAAAAGACATCAAATGAAAGGATTAAATATATGACAACAAATACAACAGTAAAAGAAAAAATCAAATTTCCCTTACTTAAAGATAAGGTAGCTAAAAAATTATTTACTGAGAAGAAAGTAGGCTTAGAGTATCTTCGGAAGATCATTAGTTTAGCCATAGGTATTCCTGTGGATAGGATTGATAAAGATATCAAACTCATTCATCCAAGTATTGGAATAAACAAAAATATCGTCAATTCCGAGGCAGATGTAGTCTTAGAAAATGATGAATTCTATGTTAATCTAGAAATTAATTATTATAATAATGAAACCAGTGATATTAAAAATGG
>CAKOQM010000048.1 GCA_934101275.1 uncultured Bacilli bacterium | reverse complement strand
GATGTTACCTAGTCTGGAAAAGCCTGAAATACAGGTAATATTATAAATACAAATAATACAGATAATATTGGAGTACAGAGTTTCTGCGGCAGCGGAAAAAAATACAAAAACTGTTGTGGTAAGTAGTAAAAAAATTTAATCAATAATGAAGAAATGTTTGCAAAATGTCCACATGATTGAAATTATGTGGACATTTTCATTAAATAATGATATAAAAGGATAAATATTAGAAGGAAAAGTTATGGAAAAATTTTATTTTGAAACACCATCAATGAAAAGAAAAGATGAAATAATAGAATACATTAATGAATTTGTTGAATATAAATCAAATATTAATGGAATGGGATCGTTAGATAAAATATTAGAAGGTTATACCTTTGAATATGCATTAGAAAGATGTTTGAATATGGAAAATAAAGAATATGCCGAAAAAATGGGTAGATGTCAAGGCAAGACTTTTTTACTTGTTAGAAAAAATGATGATAAAATTGTGGGTACAATCAATGTTAGGTGGAATTTGAGTGAAGCTATGCTACAATTTGGAGGGCATATAGGATATGGAATCAGACCAACAGAGAGAAGAAAAGGTTATAATAAAATAAATTTATATTTAGGTATGAAAGAAGCAAAAAAAATTGGTTTGGATAGAGTGATGTTAGATTGTGATGTTAGTAATATTGGTTCAGATAAAACATTAAAGGCATTGGGTGGAAAATTAGAAAGAACAGAGATAGACCCATCAAATGGAATATTGACGAATGTTTATTGGTTTGATGTAAACCAAACTATAGATAAATATAAAAATATATATGAACCTTATATTATAAGGAATTAAAATGAAAATTTTTATACACGCTACATTGTACATAAAAATATATTGTGTTAATTGATGCTAGTATAGATATATAGACACAAAAGTGTGGACAATGTTAAAATAACAAGAAACAGAAGGAGTGTCTATAATGGCTAAAGGACAAACATTTGATGAAGACTTCAAAAAGACTATTGTTGATTTATATCTTGGTAAAAAACCGGCATCTGAGATTACCCGTGAATATGGCATAAGTAGTTCAGTACTTTATAAATGGGTAAAACTTTATTCACCTATAAAAAACGAAGATGGAACAGTTACAACTAATAAGGAACTTCAAAAGCTAAAGAAGGAGCTTTCTAAAGTCAAGGAAGAAAATGAAATATTAAAAAAAGCAATTGCCATATTCACGCGAAAATAAAAGACAAAATAAACTTTATTGATGAAAATAAAAATAAATATGATGTAAGAACTCTATGCAAAATATTAGAAATTCATCATTCAGTTTATTATTATCATTGTAATCACAGAGAAGAAAATAGCAATCAAAAAGCTAATAATGAATTAGATATTGAAATCACAAAAATTTACCAAGAATCAAAATGTAGGTATGGTTCACCTAAAATAACTAAAGTATTAAATAATAACGGGATTAAAGCAAGTCAAAAAAGAGTTGCTAGAAGAATGAAAATACTAGGACTTAGAAGTATAACAGTTAAAAAGTATAATCATGCTGGAGCATCTAAAACAGATAATACCAAGGAATATTCTAACATATTGGAACAAAACTTTAACGCTGATATACCTGGCCAAAAATGGGTTGGAGATATTACTTATATTTACACAAAAGAAACAGGTTGGACATATTTAGCTATTGTAATGGATTTATTTGATTTAAAAGTAATCGGTTGGAGTTATGGACTTAATATGAATGATGACTTAGTTATTGATGCTTTTAACAAAGCAAAAACAAACAGAGGACTTTTTAAAAACGGAATTTTTCATTCTGATCGAGGAAGCCAATATACGTCAAACAAATTTGAAAAGGTTCTTAGTGATAATGGCGTTAAACATTCTTATAGTAAAAAAGGTTATCCTTATGATAACGCGAGTATGGAAAGCTTCAATGTCATATTAAAAAAAGAAGAAGTCAATGTAAATAATTATGAAACATTTAATCAAGCAAAGATGGCTATATTTGAATTTATCGAGTCATGGTATAACAATCTTAGGATTCATTCAAAACTTAATTATCAACCTCCAAATCAAAAATATAACAATTATATTTCAAATATGGTCATTGCTTAAACTAAGATTATATTACATTGTAATTTGTCCACGAAAATGTGTCTAAAAACTTGACATAGATCAAGTGGAAATAGAATGGTTTTACAAAAATATGGTAATTATTTATGGGTAGAGAGGCTGTGTTCAAAAGTATCTAACATAATGTAAGATTTTTTTGACTAAAAGTAAAAAAATAACTACTAACTTATGACAAATGTTTATTAAAAGATTGAAAGTTGAAAATTACTGTAGACATTTTAAAATGTGTTTGTTAGAATATGGGCAAGAAAGCGAGGAAGTCATAAATTAATATGACAAAAAAACTATGAAACTATATAATTTGAAAAATTTAGTAGTTGTAAGCATTAAAGGACATAATATTATTTGTCAAAAATTTGATAAAAGTTCTATTTTAAGTGAAGTATTTACAGGTAGTCCGATATTCTATGAAGAAGCACTTGAAATAAAACCTTTAAATTGGAAGTTTTATTCACCTAATGCTGATAAATTTTGTTTATTAGGGGAAGACCAATTAGCTGATTATTATTTGAGACTCAATGAAACAGAAATGTTGAATTTTGAAGGTATGTTAGAAAAAATGACAAATGTTTTATCAGAGTATTACTATGATTATTTTGTGAATTCATCGGCTAAAGAAATTATGGAAAGTAAAAAAGAATTATTAAAAACTTGCGCTAGCTGTGTAAATAATAACTGTCCAACACAGAATTTAAAATCTGACAATAGTTGCAACGCATGGGAAAATCCTGTTATGGTTGGTGAGAATATTGTTAGAAAACTTAATCGATCTAGATAAATTTTTAAGGCTACCAAGAAATATTGGTAGTTTTTACTTGGAAATAAAAAAGTGATATAATAAAATTAATTGTTGATTATCAATAAAACTGAGGAGGTTCTTATGTTATCGTATGGAAAAAATGTTTTGTTAAGCACGAATCCTAAAGAAATAAAAAAAGTTTATGTGAGCAAAACAAAAAAAGATTTAGAAGTTTTTGAATACTTAAAACAAAATAAAATTCATTATGTAATGGTAGATAATGTAACATTAAATAAAATGACAAAAGAAAATCATCAAGGAATAATTTTTGAAAGAGATGAATTTAAATATAGTTCTTTAGAAAGTCTATATGATAAAAACTTTATTGTGTTACTTGATCATTTAGAAGATCCTCATAATTTTGGGGCCATTATAAGAACATGTGAAGCAGCCGGAGTTGACGGAATTATTATTCCAAAAGATAGAAGCGTTTCTGTAACAGATGTCGTTATTAAAACGAGTGTTGGGACAACAGAAAATGTTCCTATTATTAAAGTTTCTAATTTGACAGACGCTATAAAAAAGTTACAAAAAAATAATTTTTTTGTTTACGGCAGTGATATGGAAGGAACGGATTGTCGGATGGTTTCTTTTGCGGATAAAAAAGTGCTTGTCATAGGAAACGAAGGTAAAGGCATTAGTCAAATAATTGAAAAAAATTGTGATGAGATGCTTAAAATTCCTATGAAAGGAAATGTAAACAGTTTAAATGCTTCTGTCGCGGGTGCACTACTAATCTACAAAATGGGAGGCCTTATATGAGTTATGAAGAAGAGGAATTAATGCTTTTAGATATGATTTGTGAATCAAATGATGAAGTAAGAACGACTCTTTATAAAACATATGAACCTGTTATAAAAGGGATTATTAAAAAATATGTTCGCAGTGCTCAAAAATTAGGTATAGAAATAAATGACCTCGTTCAGGAGGCTAACGTTGGTTTTGCAGATGCTTTAAATAAATATGATGCTTCTAAAGATGCTAGTTTAAAAACATTTATAGGAATCTGTGTTGATCGAAGATTACTTAATTACATTTATAAAAATAAAACCGTAAAAAGTCAAATAGAACAAGAAAGTTTATCACTTGATTATGCATATGATGATTCAGGATTACCGTTAAAAGATGTTTTAAAAGATGATGATGCCGATCCTTTTAGACAAATATCTTACGCATCAACGTATCATAATGCGGTTCAGAAAGTAGCCTACAAATTGTCACTACAAGAAAAGGAAGTATTTAACTATTTAATGCAAGGATTGGATTACATAGAAATAGCAAAACGATTAGCGAAAAGTCCTAAACAAATTGATAATACTATTCAAAGGATACGTACAAAAATTAAAGATTGTATAAAGGAGGAAGATTATGAATAAAAAAGAAATTTTAAAATTCGTTTCATTTTTAGCTGTATTTATAGCGTTAAGTATTGTAATTGTAAGAGTTTTTTCATTTGAAAGAACGAAAGATGATGTAACTATAGAAACACCTGTTATTGATAATACAAATAAAGATAAATCAGATAATATTGAATTTACAAATGATTCATCTATGACCGAAGAAGAAGTGCGTAATCTTGTAGAAAGTAAGCGTGAGATATTAAAAGACTTTTTTTTGCAGACAAAATATTATTCAGCAAGTGAAGTTTCAAAAGATTTTACATCCGAGGAGGATAATGATTATTTAGTATTGGATTCTAAATTTTTTGAAGGACTTCAGGCTTTAGTGACAGAAGGTGTTTATAATTCCTATTGGAATCAATTTGGTGCGGTAAATAAAAGAAATGATATCTTAGTAACAGAAGATTTATACATAGCAAAAAAAGGTGTTTTTGATGATATCTATTATGAAAGTGCCATAGCTATTAATGATGTTACGGAAGAAAAAATTGTTTTGAAAAAGGCAACGGATGAAAAAATTGAAACATATATCAATATCAAATATTGTCCTGAGGAAGAAAGTTGTCCTAGAAATGAATTATATCATTTTGATTTGATAAAAAATGATAGTGATTGGCTCATTGCAGATTTTACAACGAAAAGATCTTAAAAAAACTTGCAAACACTCAGTTGTTGTGGTACTTTATATATAAGAAACACGAGAGTGTTTTTATTTTGGAAAAATTTAGAGGTGAGGAAATGGCAAAGGCAAAAAAAACAAAATCACAAAAAGAACAAAAACCAAGTTATTTAAAGGAAGTAAAAAGTGAAATGAAAAAAGTAACTTTCCCAAGTGCTAAAGAGGTTGCAACTTATACGATTGCGACAATTGTTATTGTTGCTTTACTTATTGTTTTCTTCCTATTATTAACGGCATTATTATCATGGGTTAAGGGGGCATTTTAATGGAAAAATTATGGTATGTTGTTAACACTTATGTAGGTCATGAAGAGGCTGTTAAAGAAAAACTTGAGATGCGAACGGAATCAATGGGAATGCAAGATCATATTTTTCGAATTATTATTCCAGAAATTACCGAAGTCGAAGTAAAAGACGGCGTCAAAAAAGAAAAAAAGAAAAAAATGTTTCCAGGTTATGTTTTGGTTGAAATGATTATGAGCGATGAAGCCTGGTATATTGTTCGTAATACTCCAGGTGTTACTGGCTTTATTGGTTCAAGTGGAAAGGGTGCTAAACCAACACCGATTCCTCCACAAGAAATTGATCATATTTTGGTTAATATGGGAATGAGCCGTGTTGATGTAGAATCTGAACTTGCTATTGGTGATAAAGTAAGTATCGTTGATGGACCATTTAAAGGAATGGAAGGAACCATTCATACTATTGATGCTGAAAATAGTCGCCTAACAGTAACGATAGATTTATTTGGACAAGAAACAAGTGTTGAAGTAGAGCTTTTCCAAGTAAATAAATTACAATAGTTTATAGAATTATAAAATTTTTAAAAGGAAGGATAATTTGCTTGTCAAAACCTTCCTTTTATGCTAATATCTTAATTGCATCGAAGTGTTTGTACTTTGAAGCAATGAAGTGGGAGGGACTTTCAACGCGGACTTGCCCATGACCACTTACACGTTAAAAACAATAAAATCCAAAGAAAGGAGAGTGTTTTCGTGGCAAAAGAAGTCGTAAAAAGAGTAAAATTACAAATTCCTGCTGGTAAAGCAAATCCAGCTCCACCAGTTGGTACTGTTTTAGGTCCTGCTGGTATTAACATTCAAGATTTTTGTCAAAAGTT
>CAKOQM010000047.1 GCA_934101275.1 uncultured Bacilli bacterium | reverse complement strand
AATGGCTGCCTCGGATGGACTCGAACCATCGAAATGTCAGAGTCAAAGTCTGATGCCTTACCACTTGGCTACGAGGCAATATTTTAAGAAATGGTGGAGGGACATGGATTTGAACCATGGAACCCGAAGGAACAGATTTACAGTCTGCCGCGTTTGACCACTTCGCTATCCCTCCATAACAAGAAATGGTGCCGACAGAGGGAATCGAACCCCCAACCTACTGATTACAAGTCAGTTGCGCTACCTATTACGCTATGTCGGCAAAAAAATAATGGTGGGCGTTTACGGACTCGAACCGCAGACCCTCTGCTTGTAAGGCAGATGCTCTAACCAACTGAGCTAAACGCCCTTGTCTTCAACTGACACTTAAAATATTACCAAAAAGCCTATCTCTTGTCAATTGAATTTTGCATTTTTTTTATTTTTTTTAACAAGTATTTGTTTTTTTCTTTAAAAATGGCATATTTATCACACGTTTCATACATTTGTACTCCATAAAAAACTTATATTTTAAACTATGACCACTTTTGAACCGCAATAATATTAAAAATAAAAATCATGTAAATACCTAAAGTTGCCGCCAGTTTATAACGATACATCTCATGTGTAGCCACAATTTTATCAGCTAGAGTTAAAACAAAACTTTCTTTATATTTGGGCATTTCCAAAAAAACAGGAAACATATGAGATTTAATCATATTTTCTTGCATCTTATCTAATTTAAAATATAAAGAGGCATTTTGATACGCATATAAAGGATGTATCTGTAAAGTTTTTTTCGCATTATACTCCTTTACATCTGCATTAAAGAAAAAATCATGTAATAAAGCCGCTCTAGTTGCACCTTCATAATTTAAATTTAACTTTTTGGTCATTTTATAGACCATTTTAGAAACTCTTAGAGAATGCTCATAACGACTAATGCCGTGATGAAATTCATCTTTTAATTTTAAAAACTCCGGATGATTTATAATATCATTTATAATAGAATCAAACTCACACGTTTCAATGATTCCCATTCTTTCACCTCGAACTGTTCTTAGTATAGCATATTTTTTTAAGGGAAGAAAATACTTATTTTGCAAATTTTTTGATAATTTCTTCGGCACATTTTAAACCATCCATCGCACTGGTGGTAATACCTCCGGCGTAACCAGCCCCTTCCCCACAGACATAAATACAAGAAATATTGCTTTCTAAATTTTCATTTCTTTTCATCCTAATAGGGCTAGAAGAACGACTTTCAATACCAAATAAAAGGGCATCCTCGCGGTCATAGCCTTTTATTTTACTACCAAAATAAGGTATGGCTTCTTTTAAAGAATCTTTAATAAAGGATGGTAAAATAGTATTTAAATTAGCCATTTCATAAGCGCCTTGGGTAATACTTTTAACCTCACCTAACGTCGTAGATTCTTCATCACGTAAAAAATCCTTTAAAGTTTGCATAGGAATGTTACCAGCTTTTAGGTTATAAGCTTTCTTTTCCAATTTTTCCTGAAAATTCATACCTGCAAAAACACCTGGGCCATAATCTTTTTCGCTAACCGTAACGAGTAACGCAGCATTCGCGTTTAAAGAATCCCTTTTATGTTCACTCATGCCATTAATTACTAAATGATTTTTTATAGAGCTCGCATTCACAACATAACCGCCTGGGCACATACAAAAGGAATAGACACCTCGTTTTTCTTTCGTTTGATACGTTAATTTATAGCTAGCTGGCGGTAAAAATTTGGGATAATCTTTGCCATATTGACTTTCATCAATCATTTTTTGGGGGTGTTCAATCCGAAGACCAACCGCGAAGGGTTTACTTTCTAATAATAAACCTTTTTCATAAAGCATTTTAAACGTATCTCTGGCACTATGACCTAAGGCAAGGATTAAACAATCACAGGGATATGTTTCATTATCATTAATAGCAATTTCTTTTATTTGATTATTTTTTATATGAACATTCGTTAAACACGCCGAATAACGAATTTCTCCACCCATTTCTTTTATTTTTTCACGCATATTTTTAATGACTTTTTGTAATAAATCAGTCCCAATATGAGGATGCGCTTCATATAAAATGTTGGCGGGTGCCCCACAAGAGACAAAGGTTTCAAAAACCTTTTTACCCCGACAAGCTTTATCTTTGACCATCGTATTTAATTTGCCATCTGAAAAAGTTCCAGCACCCCCTTCACCAAATTGGACATTGGTTTGCTCGTCAAGTTGTCCGGTTTGCCAAAACTTTTCAATTTTTTCTTTTCTTATTTCGACACTTTCTCCTCTTTCAAATAAAAGGGGACGATAACCGGCTTCAGAAAGCAAATATGTAGCAAATAAACCAGCGGGTCCACTACCGATAATAATTGGACGGTAGGAAAGCTTGACATCTCCAGAATTAGGCCTTTCGTATTTTTCAATAGGTGCTAAAAAAATATCGTCATTTTTAGAAAATCTTTTTAACACTTTCTGTTCATTCGAAACCAAGACATCAACTTCATAAATATAATAAAGGTCCGGTTTCTTCCTCGCATCTAAAGATTTTTTTATTATTGTGTAACTTTCTACTTTTGTCTTTAAAATACTCTCTATTTTAGTTACCAACTTATCTTCTTCATAAATAGAGAGTTTAACTTGTCTTAGCCGAATCATTTTTGATACTCCTTCCTACTACCAAACCACTTAAAATAGCTAAAGTTAAATTATATCCTCCACAGTCACCATCCATATCTAAAATTTCTCCAGCAAAATAAAGATGCGGATACTTTAAAGAACAAAGTCTTTTCATATCAAGGCTTTTTAAAGAAATGCCTCCTTGACAAACTTGAGCTTTTGAAAAATCACCGGTACCCGTAATAGAAATGGGATAAGCGGTTAAATTAGTCATTAACTTCTTTATTCTTTCGGCGCTTAAATCGTTTAAAGTATCTTCCTCTTTTATTTTACTTTGTTTTAAAATCATTTTACATAAAGGTTCTTGTAAGAAGCCTTCTAAAGTTTCTTTGATTGTTTTTTCTTCTGACCATTTTTGTAAAAAATTTAAAATATCTGACGTAAAAGGCGTAAAATCCAAATTAACCACGACAGACTTTTTTTGAGAAATAGCTAAAGAGACTGCCCCACTTAAATTAAAAATACAAATGCCGCTTAAGCCACTCTCGGTAAATTGAAGTTCGCCAGTTTCTTCTTTTATCCATTCATCATTTACATACAATTTAACTTTTACTTGTGCCCGAATCCCTTTCCATAATTTGTTATAAGAAGTTTGACACTCTAAATAAGTTAAAGAAGGTAAAACCGGAATCATTGTTTCTTTTAAAAAGGGTACAAGGTGGTAGCCTGACCCATCGCTTCCGGTTAAAGGGTACGCTTTAGAGCCTGTTGCTAAAACAACATCATTATAAAACTTTCCATCTACCATGGCCCCATCTTCTTTAATTTCTATAGTTTTTACTTTATGATTTAATAAAACATTTACCTTTGTCTTAGAAAGTTTTCTTAGTAAAGCCTCATAAACCGTAGTAGCTTTATTCGTAAAGGGGTAATAATAGCCATTTTTAATGGTAGGAACAATACCGAGACTTTCTATGAAATGCAGGGCTTCGACAGGATTTTCTCTTGTTAAAAAGGCACCTAAATGTTCTTGATCTGTGGAATGATAATGCTTTAGATTTTGATCTTCATTATAAAAGTTACAACGACCATTCCCAGTGATTAAAAGTTTTTTTAAAAGACGATCATTTCCTTCCATTAAAGTAACATTAAAGGGGCTATCCTTTAAAGAAAGAGCTGTGACAACTCCACTTACTCCCCCACCTATAATTAATACGTTACGCATAAAATCACTTCCTTTTATCACCTTTCTCATTATACCATATCTTCATCATAAAAAAAGAAATGCTTTCACACTTCTTTTATTCATTTGCTTTTAAACTACTTACCATATCGATATTATCCACTGTTTTGGCCATTTTTTTGGACACTAAATAAGAAACTAAATACGTATTTACGGAAGAGACAAGATACGTCCAAAGCTCAATATGAACGCCAAAATCGTAATTTTCATCTAAGCATACTTTAAATAAGTAAGAAGTTAAATAGTAACCGACTGGTAACCCAAGAAGAATAAAGATAATACATAAGAAACTGTTTTGGAAGACAAAAATTTTCTTAATTTTATTATTGGCAAAGCCTAGTACTTTTAAAGTAGCAAATTGATATTCTTTCTCACTGAAAGATAAAATACTCATGTTATAAACGATAACCACGACAAG
This sequence comes from uncultured Bacilli bacterium, assembly GCA_934101275.1. Taxonomy (GTDB): domain Bacteria; phylum Bacillota_I; class Bacilli_A; order RF39; family UBA660; genus Ventrenecus. The sequence continues at coordinate 2,255 of CAKOQM010000047.1, read as the reverse complement.
TAAAATAGCAAGTAAAGACCCTACTAAAGAAACCCAAACGCCATAACTTACATAATGACTCGTAACTTTTAAATTAGAAAATCCTAAGACTTTAAAGTACCAGTTTGAATGTGTTCTCTTTTAACCACTCTCATCATTGTCGTAATAACAGATAATAAAGCGATAAATAAGAAAAAACCTGAGAAAAAACCCACATAGGCTTTTCCTTCATCAATTTCACCTTGATACATTGTATAACTTGCTGTGTTTTCAATATCAATCGTGGCCAAAGTATGACTGATTGTGTTTTCAAATTCCTCTTTAATTTCTTTATTATTTTCTTTGTTTTTCATATCCACCATGACATAGTTAAAAGGAATATAATCAAGATAATTAAAATCTGGTTTTATTTTAGCAAGTAAAGAATCCGTAATCGTCGTATTCATTTCTTTCGATAAATTATCTTTTACTTGTTTTTTTATAAAATCTTCAAACTCAATCGTCGACATATAAACAAAACCGTACGTTTTATGATTGGGCATAAGTTTGGAAGAATCTTTCACATCATACACATGATCTGGTACATAAATAAGGCCTGAGATTTCTTTTTTAAATTCATAACCATCATATTTAAAAGAAATTTCATCACCAACTTTTAAATCGTTTTCTTTGGCATAGAAATAATCTAACCAAACACCCTTTTTATTTGTGTCAAAAGGACTACCGTCTTGAACATAAAATTTACTAATGTCATTTTCTTCAATGATAGAAACAAGGAAATATTTATCCTCATCTTGACTATTTGTCATAACAAGTTCTAATTTTCTTTTGGCATTATTGACATCACTTATTTTTTTGATATTTTCAACATCATCTTTCGTAAGACCACTACCGATAACATTAATATCCTGTAAGTTATTTTCTGTATAAAACTTATCCGCCGTTTTGGTCATCCCAGCCATATAGCCTTCAATACCAATATACGTCAAACAAATTTGAAAAGGTTCTTAGTGATAATGATGTTAAATATTCTTATAGTAAAAAAGGTTATCCTTATGATAACGCAAGTATGGAAAGCTTCAATGCCATATTAAAAAAAGAAGAAATCAATGTAAATAATTATGAAACATTTAATCAAGCAAAGATGACTATATTTGAATTTATCGAGTCATGGTATAACAATCTTAAGATTCATTCAAAACTTAATTATCAAACTCCAAATCAAAGATATAACAATTATATTTCGAATATGGTCATTGCTTAAACTAAGATTATATTACATTGTAATTTGTCCACGAAAATGTGTCTAAAAACTTGACATAGATCTAAAATATCATTTATGTTTGTTTATCATGTTGAAAATAATAAAGTCTTCAAAATCATCATTGTCTGTTGTTTCTTTTTTAGTTGTATTTTTATTATCACTAAATCCCGTACTAGAAATAATTATGACTATTGCTATAACAATTAAGATTATTTTTTGCCTAAAGTTAAACAATAGAGACTTATAAAAACAAATTTAAAAAATATTAATCAAGCATTTTTAAATAGACCACTAAAGTCATTAGATTCATATACATCTAAACAAGCATATATAAATAGAGATTTATTTAACAAACTATTTTAATTATTGTCAATGGCGAGCATAGCAAGTTCATTTTAACCATTGACAATACAATAAACTTATAATATTTATCCAAATAAAGTTTTATATTTGTTTGTTAATTGTAAATTAAGACAAAGAAATAAAAAAAACTGCCATAAGTCTGAAAAAGTGGAAATAACTCCGTGTTTTTGGCATGAAATAAGTATAATAAATTAAATATTTTTTTACAAATCTGCATTTAGTCTAAAAATTTGAGTAAAATGTTCTGTATTTGTGAGAACTTTCTTATGAAATAGCATTTTTCTTTTAAAGCAAAAACTTTTAATTTAATTCAGTCAAAATTTCCACTTTCGGAAAAATTTAATAAAAAGATTTATAGATTGTTTATTTATTCATTAGTTAACAAGAGAAAAAAGAAATCTAATTAACCCGATTCCTTATCTCATAGAAAAACTATTATTTATAGTTAATATACTATACATAAAAAGAACATCTTGATTATCAAATTTTATATAATTATTCAGAATCCTTGAAGAAACATATCTAATATCAATAACAGTAATTTTCCTATAACCATCTATTAATAGAGGAACTAAACTACTGCCATAAGAATCACGAAAAACAATTAATTCTTTATTACTATTTGAAGTAGGATTAACAATATCTATAA
>CAKOQM010000046.1 GCA_934101275.1 uncultured Bacilli bacterium | reverse complement strand
GCTGTGCAATAATTTATAATTTTCAATTTTTTAAATTTTTATTAAAAACTATTGACTATTCATAGTTGGTCTCCTAAATTCATACATAATAATGGATGCACAGACACCCGCATTTAAAGATTCACAAGCTAAATCCATAGGAATATGTAAATAATCCGTAGCCAAAAAAGCAATACTTTCTTTTACACCCTTTCCTTCATTTCCTATAATAAAAGCACTTTTATAAGGAAAAGAGATATCTTTTAAATTTTTTCCTTCTTTAACATCCGTTGTATAGATGTGATACCCCTCATTTTTTAAAGTGATAAGAAGATTTTCTAAATCCGTACGAACGATATTACAATTAAAATGCATTCCTTCTGTACTACGAATCACTTTCTCGTTATATAAATCTACTGTATCGAGGCTTAAACAAATGTTTTTAAAAGAAAAAGCACAAGCGCTTCTAATAATGGTTCCTAAGTTTCCCGGATCTTGAAGACCATCTAAAAGAAGCAAAGGGCCTTCCAATTTTTCTTCTTTTTTCTTATAAACCACTGCGAAAATATCATCCGGTGTCACTTGACTAGATAATTTTTTTAATATTTCCTTTGTCACCACATACGTTTTAGGATACGCTTCTTCTTTCAAAGAAATAATTTCCCTGACAAGATGATGTTTCAAAGCTTCAGAAACTAAATGCGAGCCCTCTACCAAATAAACACCTTCACTATCCCGAAATTTCTTTTGTTTTAGTTTAAGCCAATATTTTACTTTTTCATTTTGTAAAGATGTAATCATTATCATCTAAGCCTCCTTCTTGCCTCTTTATAATGAGGATAATATTTTTCAACATGACGCCAGAAACGTTCACTATGATTTGCTTCATAAAAATGACACAGTTCATGAATGATCACATAATCAAGCAAATCTAAATCCTTTTTTAATAGTTCACTATTTAAGGTGATAGTTTTCTGAGTTAAATTATTAACGCCCCATCTAGTTTTCATTTTACGAATTTTTAAACAAAATGGGGGTATATTTTCAAAATAAGGGACAATACGAGCCACTTCGCTTTCAAAAACTCTTTTCGTTTCTTTTTGATAAAATTTTATAAGTTCTTTATTATCTTTCACATAAATATGAGTTGTATCAAAATACGGAATTAATGTATTTTCATAAACAATTTCATAAGGTTTTCCTAAATACCAAAAAGATAAATCATTCATTTTTTCTTTTTCTTTTTGTTGGAGCATTTTTAAAATTTTTGTTTCGTTCTCTTTAATAAGACGCATGATTTTTTTCTCAGTTACAAGCATATTACAAGTCACTTCTAGTGTTTTTTCATCTAAGGCTCTTATATATAAATTTTTGTTATTTTTATAATGAATTTGTACAATTATTTTTTGATCATTTATTTCTATCATCATGTTATCACCTAATTTGTCATTTCATCATTTAAAAGAAAAGCATATTGAATCTTTAAAGCAATTTGTTTCATTTTTTTTAAAGTCCCTATTTGTTTACGATTTACCAAAGGTTCCTTTTTTAATAAAGTTTGCATTTTCTCATAAACTTCTTCATTTTTATTCCAATAGTAACTATAAATATAATACGTTAGATAATCTTTTTCATCCAAAGAAGAAAGATCAGTATCGAAAGAATTTTTCATATCTTGACCTTTTTTGGTAACACGCCTTCCTTCTTTTGTTTTAGGAGATACTCCAAAACAAAAGAAAACAAATAACAATGTAATTAAAAAGGCTATCCAAGGTAAAATGTAGGACACTTTAAAATAAATACTTGCAAATAAAACAAATAAAATAATTAAAAGAGCAAAGATACTGATAATAATAGGTAGCCCATTTTTTTCATAGAAAGCACATTTATCCATTTCTTTTTTAACGCATCTCGTCCAGTTAGTATAAAACTTTTTAAAACTTAAACAGGTTTTAGGATTCGTTAAATATTTATGAAATTCATTTAAAGAAAGTTTATTGTCATGTCCCACTTTTTCAAATAAAAACTCTAAAACCATCTCTTCAGTATAATTAAGATTATCTCTATTTTTTAAAATCAAATAATTTTTATTAAACTCAATATTTTTCTTAGCAAATAATTCAAGGATGGTCATACAAAAAGAATTTTTGGATATTTTAGGCGAGAAAACCATAGAAACGATAGCTATCGGATAAGAAAGGGAGGCAGACATTTCTTCTTTGATAGAAAAAGATTTTTTTAGTTTTAAAAGAAACAAAAACCACAAAGCAAATAAACAAATTAAATATGTCTTACAAAACTTCATAATTACATCCGTAATTATTCTCTTTTTCTTTATTTCTTTGGTTTCTTTTTTTGTTTGTTCATCTTCTAAAAGAATAATATCTTGATAACGGGATAGACCACTTTGTTTAAAACTGGCAACATTTAAAACCGTATCTTTATCAAAGACAAAGCGAGAAGAAATTTCTGTATTATGACTTACTTTAGAAAAATTCATTTGAATGGTTTTCGTATCAAGAAAAACCGTTTTACCTGTGACTTCACCATGCAAATAACTTTTAAAAGTATCTTCTTTAATACCATTGGGAAAGTGAATTCTTACCGAAAAAGAAGGTAAATCTTTATCTAAGTTAGCTTTCAAAAAAGACCAATAAAGTTCTTCGCAATCTAAATGCTTAACAATAACATTTTGAATGTCATATTCAATTAAAAAGGCCGTTTTAAGATTATTATTGGTATAATAAAGCGTCAGATCCTTCCCATCTTGAACACCTGACTCCACATATTCTTTATCTTCCGCATCCTCTTTATAATATTTTTTATTAAAATTTTGAAAGGATTCTAAAAAAGTATCATACGTAATATCATCATCAACATTTAAATAAGAAACGCGCGTAATATTTAAACGACTTCCATTATAAATGGTGTCTTTTAAAAGTAAAGCTTGTTCATGAGATTCGTAAGAACTGGTTTTGTAAGTCAATCTTCTTTCAAAACTAGAAAAATCACCTTTTACATAAAAAAGTTCTTTAACGTGCATACTACCATCATCTTTAATCGTCGCATCTATCAAGAAATTATCAATTTCTAAACGATCCAGAGCATATACCGAAAATGGAAAAATTAAGCAAATACAAAAAAATATAAATTTTTTCATTTTATCCCTTCTCTACTTCAATAACAGGTAAAATATACGCAGCATATACGACTGAAACGGTTTCTACTTTATCTGTATACACCATTGTTTTAGTATCATCAACGATATCTAATAAATGAAAAGGTTTATTTTCTAAATTTTCCGTTATTAAATTATTTACTTCATCCTTTTTTAATAAACGTACATAGATTTCTTGTGTTTTAGAAATCCCATTATCTAGTTCTGTCTTAGGATAAGAAATCGTATTGTTATTCGTCGTAAAACTTTGAGAAACTAATTTTCCTTTCTTATAAACGGTTGATAAACCTGAATGCGTCGTAAACCAAGATTCTAAAGCCTTAGAAGTAATGGTTTGGCCAAACTTATCATTTCTTTCGTCGTAAGTAGGTAAAAAGGAAGGTTTACGATAAACAGAACTATTATAATAATAGCAATACGTTTGACCAAGTGTACTTGATAAACTAACATTACGACAACTTCTTACTAAACAACCATCTTTAGAGCATTCTCCATAATACTCTTGTTTCTTTTCACTCATCTCGCCAATCGATGAGGCAAGTTCTTGCATTGTTAAGGCTCTTTTTAATATTAATGTAACTGTCTTCCCACTATCATTTACAACAACCCAATTTTCTCTTGCAAAACTTACGTCCGTTCCTACTTCATAGTTCTTATCAGCATCAAGAGAAGAAACAAGATAGGCACTTTTTTGTTCTAAATTGTCATAAATATCATCTTTTATAGCATTGACTAAAATTCTATTTTCAGAAGCAACAGCCAAAATGGAAGCCATTAAAAGAGCAAACACTAAAAAAAAGGAATAAATCAAAGAAGTCGCAATAAAACCTTTTTTTCTTTCTTTACCTGTCATATTTTTCCCCTTTCTTTTCTTTCTTCTATCTTATCACAAAAGTGGCCCAAAAATCCTTAAAATTTGGCCAATAAGTAACTTAACTTTAGAATAGTTTTTAATATCTTTTTGACAAATACGATAAGAATCCGTGATCATTTCTTCAAAATCGTCATTCATTTTTAAAATAGCTTGTGTCTTATACATGAAAAGGGCGTCTTCAAAATGAAGATATAAACTGCGATAATCTAGGTTTACCGTCCCTACAATCGCTTCTTCGCCATCTTTAATCATGATTTTTAAATGCGTAAAGCCTTTTTTATATTCATAAATCTCAATGTTTTCTTTTAAAAGCTCAGGATAATACGTTTTAGCCACATAGTTAATCAATTTCTTATCAGGTATGCCAGGTAAAATAAGACGCACTTTAACACCTTTTTTTGACGCATAAATAAGGGCATCTATCATCTCTTTATCAACAATAAAATAAGGCATAGCAATATCGATGCGAGTATTAGCTGTTTCTATTAAATAAAGATAACTCATTTTACCAGTACTCATCTCATTTGTCGGAGTAACACCATAAAAGGAAATAAAACCATCCTCACATTTTGCCGTATGTTTCTTTAGATAAGGCGTATAATCTTCTCTTTTCGTAAAATTCATAAGATTCCAAGATTCTAAAAATAAAACTGTTAGACTATTGACAACAGGACCTTCTACTCTTACCATATTATCCTTCCAATAACCAAAGCGTACCTTTTGATTAATGTATTCGCTCGCTAAATTAATGCCACCTGTATAGGCATACTCTCCATCAATAACAATAATTTTTCTGTGATCACGATTATTATAATGTGTAGAAATAAGAGGTTTTACAGGAGAAAACACTTCACATTCTATTCCGTATTCTTTTAATATTTCAGGATAATTTTTAGGAAGAAGCATAAAACTACACGTACCATCATATAAAACGCGTACTTTAACGCCTTCTTTAACTTTTTCTTTTAAAATCATTAGAATACTTTCCCACATCTCATCTTGTGCAATAATAAAAAATTCTAAAAAGATGAATTTCTTAGCTATCCTTAAATGTTTAAGTAAATCAGGAAAGAAATCTTCTCCACAAGAAAAATAGCAGGCTTCTTTATTATAATAAATAGGATTATGTCCTTCTTTATATAGATAATTCATATGTAAATATAAAGGTTTATTTTTCTTTTCTAAATCTTTTAAAACCATTTCTTGCTGAGGCAAATATTTATAGTTTTCCATTTGAAAGAAATCAAGACGTCGTTTTAAAGATTTCACTGTAAAATCCAAAGTACAAAATAAATAGAAGAACGCCCCAAGGCCAGGTAAAGCCAAAACTAAAATAATCCATGACGTTTTAAACTCACTTGCCATACGAGAATTAAGAATTACCGCGACTAAGATAAAAGAAAAAACACTCATTCCCCCAAAAAGTAAGACAAAATAGTCTTGAAAAAATAAATAACCTATAAAAAGAATACCTAATTGAATAAGTAGTGACAAAAGAGCCAAAGTTGCTCTTGAAAATAAAAGTTTAAAAGGAAGTGTGATGATCTTACTTATCTTTTTGGTCATATTTTACTCCGAATAAAATAAGAATATTTTGAATGAAAAGCAAGCATTCACTTATAACAATAAGACTCGCTAAATATAAATTTAATTGTTCTTTAGGAAAAGGATTAATAACAATAACAATTCCTAAAACAATATTTACTAAAGCCATGACAAGTAAATAAGGCCATATTTTATTATTATAGTCTTTTAAAATAATAGAAAGCGTTACTTGACTCGCATTCTGATAAACAATATAGCCACCTAATAAAACACAAATAATTTGACTAAATAAAGTATTTTGGAAAAAACTTGTTACACCAAAAGCCATAAATAATAGAGCATTCGTGAGTTTTTTAGAAAAAGTCCTTTCTTCTTTATTTGTTCTAAAATACCAAAGGACATTAATAACCCCTATAAAAATAGCACCATAACCAAAAATACTCACTGCAACAGAAATAAAGTTATCTGGATTTTGAAATAAAACAAGAGCAAAAACAATAAGAAGTATCGGAGCCACAAGTCCTAATTTAGCTCCTTTTTTAATATTTTTTAAAATTTCTTTATCTTCTAAATACATCTTACCACGTTCTTTCATAACTTGATTTTAGCAAAACAAAATTCTTTTGACAAGGAAAATCAAAAAAGAATAAAATTCAATAAAAAAAGAAGATATTTATATTGATTCTTCTTTTAAAAATCCATAAAAGTCTTATTTTGTAGTTCCAAGTATATAGGGATCTTCCAAAGTACCTTCTCCAACTAAAATGGGAACATTTGATTGTAAGTAAACGGTAGGACGAACCCAATCGTTATAATAAGCTTGTCCAAAATAGACAAGACCTCTAGTGGCGACCTCAAACACATTATTAGCATCTGAAGAAGATGCCATAGGAGAAATAAGAATTTGACTATTACCCATAATATATAACCAATCATTATCAGAACAACCACTTATCATATCCCAATAACCAAGTTCTTTATTCAAACAACTCATTCGACCGTTAATATTGTCTCCACTTGTCGCATAACCGTAATCCGATGGATACATCAAGCCTACTTTACCTACCCAAGACGTTGTTCTTTCAACTGAGTCATTGCAAGAATTTCCAGATGAACATATTTTTCCTGTATGACTACTTCGTTCTAATTCATAAAATTTACTTGACACAATGTTATTATACGTATAGGTAACTCCATCATTGCTTCCTGTATGCCATAAAGCATCACCTATTAATGATTTTAAAGTTTCTTTTAAACCACTACTTGTAAAATCACAAGCTGTTGTTGCATTGTTTTCTCCATTGTAGCAGTTTCCTGAACTATTATTGTAGTATAATGAACCACCAACTTCTTCACTTTCATACCCTGGATTTAATAATCTCATTAAGTCCGCTTGACTCCATTCATTCACACCATAACCATTGTTGACAGATGACTCGGATGTATCCCATGAATATGTTCCTATGGACTCATTTCTTATTAGCTTTATTCTACTTTCTTTTTTACCTGTTCCATCATCAACGTTATTCATCACACCGACAATTCGCCATAACTCATCATCTATTTTTACATAGTTACATGGATTAGCACCAACATATCTTAAATTGTTATCACTCGTTCCATCATAAGCTAAAGTATACGTACAACTATCACTTGTTTTATCTGG
>CAKOQM010000045.1 GCA_934101275.1 uncultured Bacilli bacterium | reverse complement strand
TTGTCTTAACAGTAAGTGACATAAATATAAACCATTTTTAATATCACTGGTTTCATTATTATAATAATTAATTTCTAGATTAACATAGAATTCATCATTTTCTAAGACCACATCCGCCTCGGAATTAACGATATTTTTGTTTATTCCAATACTTGGATGAATGAGTTTGATATCTTTATCAATCATATCCACAGGAATACCGATAGCTAGACTGATGATCTTCCGAAGATACTCTAAACCTACTTTCTTCTCAGTAAATAATTTTTTAGCTACCTTATCTTTAAGCAAAGGAAATTTAATTTTTTCTTTTGCTGTTGTATTTGTTATCATATATTTAATCCTTTCATTTGATGTTTTTTCGAAAAAACTGCCCTTATTCTACATATAAAAAATTTATTTGCAACCGATTCGACAAAACATGTCAAAAAAATATAGACATCTCTGCCTATATTAATTCATAAGTGACTCCTTCTCTTGTATCTTTAAGTAAAATTCCGCGTTGTTCTAATTCCTCTCTTATTTTATCTGCTGTAACAAAATCTTTATTTTTCTTTGCTTCTTGACGTTCAGCAATTTTTGCTTCAATAAATTTCTTTAAATCAGCATCTAATTCTTTTTCATTTAATAAATTAAGTGATAAAACACTATCCCAAGCTTTAATAAGTTCATATTTTGTTTTGTCATTTACTTCACTTTTTAATAAATCATAAATAAGTGAAATCGCATTTGCCGTATTTAAATCATCGGCGATATAGCTTTTAAATTTTTCATCAAACAAATGATAAAAAGTCTCGTTTAGATTTCCTTCTTTATTTAAAGCGGCTATTTTATTTTTTAATTTATGATAGCTTTGCGTCATATTATCTAAAATATCATAACTAAATAGCAATTGTTTACGATAATGGCTATTTAAACACATAAAACGATATACTAAGGGGTCATATCCTTTACTCTCTAAAAGGGAAACGGTTAAAAAGTCACCTTTACTTTTACTCATTTTACCTGTTTCATCATTTAAGTGTTCTCCATGCACCCAGTAAGAACACCATTTATGACCTAAGAAAGCTTCACTTTGGGCAATTTCATTGGTATGATGGGGAAAAATGTTATCCACACCACCACAGTGAATATCTAAATACTCACCTAAATTTTTAATAGAAATCCCACTACATTCGATATGCCAACCAGGGTATCCTACTCCCCAAGGACTTTCCCATTTAAGTTCTTGGCTTTCAAATTTTGATTTTGTAAACCAAAGAACAAAGTCAGCCTGATTTTTTTTATTACTATCTTCTAGAACACTTTCTCTTGCACCAACAACCATTTCATCGACTTTGTGATTGGTAAGACAGTAATAATCTTTTAGCTTTGAAGTATCAAAATAAATATTGCCTCCACTTTCGTAGGCATAACCTTCTTTTAAAAGCTTACGAATAATTTCAAAATACATATCTATATTTTCAGTCGCAGGGGATACGATCTCTGGCCACTTAATATTTAACTTAGCCGTATCACTTTTAAAAGCTTCCGTATAAAATTTAGCAATATCTAAAACTGTTTTGTGTTCTTTTTTGGCTCCTTTAACCATTTTATCTTCTCCAGAATCAGAATCACTCGTTAAGTGTCCTACGTCTGTAATATTCATACATCTGGTCACTTTATAACCTAAATAATTTAAAGTCTTTTCTAAAATATCTTCAAAAATATAGGTTCTTAAATTACCAATATGGGCATAATTGTATACGGTTGGACCACAAGTATACATTTTAACTTTTCCTTCTTCATGAGGAATAAAAGTTTCTACTTTTCTTGTGAGTGTATTATAAATTTTCATCTAATCCCGCCTTTTCTTAGTGAGTATTATACCACATTTTATGCTACTCATAAAAATATCTTTATTACTTAATATTATTGATTCTGTATCGGCAAATTTGATTTCCCTCGATGTCAATAACACTTTCAAAAAATTCTCCATTATTATTCATAATAATTTTTTTTGAGGCTAAATTATCTTCGTTACATGTAATAATAATTTTTTCAATTCCCAATTTTTGAGCTTTTTCAATTAATAATCGGCAAATTTCTGTTCCGTAACCTAATTTTCTTTTACTAGGAACGACCCCATACATTATATGACCATATATCATATAATTTTCATCATTTTCTGGATTTATTCTTATACTCCCATGGCCGACAATCTTATTATTCTCTATTGCAAAATAAAATATTTCTTTAACACCATGATTATTTATTCCCTGTCTCTTATTTTTAACGTCTATTAAAAATTCATTAAAGTTTTCGGTTGTCGCGAAGGGTTTAAAGTCAGGATACATAGCAAAGTATTCTTGGTTATAATCAGAAATTCTGTAAAAGTCAGAAATATCATCTTCTTTTAAATAAATATTCATATTTCATTTCCTCCTTTTTTATTCTATCACAAAAATCATTTTCTTTTAATTTAACTTTTTAACAATACCTATTTGCTCTCAAATATCTTTATTTTTACAGTGTAAAAAAATAGCTCTTCTCTAACGAAGAACTATTTTCTAGCTTAACATGCTTTGACCACGTTAAGATGTTTTGAATTAATGTGTGATTTTAAGGAGCAATAAAATTTTGCTTATTTAAATGGCCATTTTTTTAAACTTTTATTTATCTTTTTCCTCATCACAACTATTATCATAGCAAAGAAGTTTTTTATTTACAAGTTAAAATTGTCTTTTTTGTTCTCTTTCCAAATCTCTTTTTTTGATACTTTCACGCTTATCATAAAGCTTTTTACCTTTACTAAGACCAATTAATACTTTTGCATGATTCTTTTTAATATACACCTTTAAAGGAATGATACTTATTCCGTCTTCCTGGCGAGCTTCTTTAAGTTTTTTTATTTCAGCTTTATGTAATAGTAATTTTCTTGTTCTTCTTTCATCATGATTAAAACGATTACCCTCGTCATATTTTGCAATATACATATTTAAAATATAAGCTTCATTATCCTTAATAGTAACAAAAGAGTCTCTTAAATCAACAGAACCTTTTCGAATACTTTTTATTTCTGTCCCAAAAAGTTCTAATCCTGCCTCATATTCTTTTAAAATTTCATAATCAAAATATGCTTTTTTATTTTTTATTTCCATAAATTATTCACCTGTATTTTAACTTTCAATTAAATTTTTCAACTTTTCTATTTGTCCATTTAGCAAAAGACATAATTTGTTTATTCTTGCCTCTGAAAAATGCGTAATAAATTGATATTCATGTAATAAATTATTAAACCATTTATCAATATCATCCAATTTGCTGACATCGATTCGCTTAATGTCTTTTACGACTTTAATAATTTCATCAAATGATTTCGTTTCGTAAAATAAACGACCTTCATTATAAATGGGCAACTCATCTGAATCATAATAAAGAAGATTTAAACTTTGACCATTATCAAAAATAGGCGCCATACTTACCCATGTTAAAGTATTCACATCTCGTATTACTCCAAAGTTATTTAAATGTCTGTCTTCATTCATAATTAAAAAATCTAAAATATACATGTTTTCCATTTCTATTCTAGCATTAGAAAGACCGTGCTCTTCCAATACTTTGATATAATCTTCATAATCTTCGATACTATCATGCCGAATCATATCGTTTCTAATTTGATAGCATGTAATAAGTTCTGTATCTTTGGTAATAAAACAAGGACATTTAGACACAACAGTATCTTTATATATATCTAGTGTGTATTCCACATGATGAAAACCAAGACGCCGACATATTTCACTAGCTAAAACTTCATTAAAAGGTTGCATGGCTTCATTTTTATAACCACCTTTAAGTAAATATCTTGTATTATTTTCAATAATCCAAGCTTTTTTGAGCATTCCATCTGTTGTATTATTAGGAGTCTTTAAAGAACTTTCCTTAACTATAGTTTGACTATTTTTAGACAAGGAAGCTTCTAAAAATTCCGTATAAGGAAAATCGTTATCAAAAAAATTAATATCATCATACTTTATATTCGTATTATATGGTTTTAACCAATATTGGTCGGATAAAGATAAGCCAAATGCTTTATCTAACAAATCATTAGGCGCTATGACACCTAATCGATGCAAAAGTATATCTAATTTATCACGCCACGATGGAATACCACGACCTTTAAACCACTCCGTAAGATTTCTTCTAAAAGGAGTATCATTAATTTCATTCTCGATATAAAAACTTTTTAATATATAAGGAGCATGTGAAATATCGTAAACATCATAAATATAATCAAAAAATTGCGATGTTTCATTGTATTCAGCCACTAAAACTTCTGTATCTTTATTCATTAAAATACATTTCATAACAATTTTGCTCCTTTCTTATAAGGTCAAAAGACATATATATTGTATCAAATTTTTGAATAAAAGTCTTTTTATTGCTAAAAATCAAAAAAGAAGATAATCTCGTTACCTTCTTAAAAATACATCGAATATTATTTTGATGACTTTGGTTTCTTTTTTAAAGTATCTTTATCTTCCTTAACAACTTCGAAATCAATCATCGCTCTTTCTTTACTAGCGCCTACACATTTTACTTTAACCTTATCACCAATACGATATGTTTTTTTGGTTGTATTTCCAACTAAAGATAATAATTCAGGGACATAATTAAAGTAATCACCTTTTAAAGAGTTTACGTGAACAAGACCTTCAATTAAATTAGGAAGTTCGACAAAGAAGCCAAAGCTAGTAACAGAACTTATAACTCCTTCATAAATTTCCCCAATATGGCTTTCCATATATTCTGCCATTTTCATATCATCAACATCACGTTCAGCATTTTGGGCAGCTACTTCTCTTTCACTAGAATGTTCTGCGATAGAAACAAGGGCGTTATTTAAATAGTTAATGGTAGACATTGAAAAATCTTTTTCAACTAAATATTTTTTTAATAAACGATGAACCGTCAAATCAGGAAATCTTCTAATAGGGCTTGTAAAATGTGTATAAGCTTTAGAAGCTAAACCAAAGTGGCCAATATTTTCTTTTGAATATTCAGCTTTTCTCATACTTCTTAAAAGAAGAGAGGATAAAATTTTAAATTCTGGTTTATCATCTAGTTCTTTCAAAACATTTTGCATGGTTTTAGGTGTCATATCAAGTGTTCTTGTTTTTAAGGTATAACCTAAAGCTTTTAATAAATTAGTAAAATCATCAATTTTATCACTATTAGGGGCTCCATGAACACGATAGATAAACGGTAAATCCATATTGTAAATATGAGAAGCAACCGTTTCATTAGCAGCAATCATAAAGTCTTCAATCATTTTTTCGCCATCTTCTCTTACCACTCTTACGATATCAATGGCTTTACCATTTTCGTCTTGAATAATTTCAGGTTCATCCAAATTAAAATCAATGTAGCCACGACCCATTTTTTCTTTTCGCAAAATATGAGCTAAAATATTCATTTCTTTTAAAGTATCGGCAAAAGGTTCATAACCATCAGGAATAATATCACGCATTAAAATATCATTGACAGCTTCATAAGTCATTTTCTTACTACTTTTAATATAAGACTCAAAAATATCATAATCAATAACTTTGCCTTTTTCGTTAATCGTCATCACACAACTCATTGTAAGTCTTATGACTCCTTCATTTAAAGAACAAATGCCATTTGATAATTGATGAGGTAACATGGGAATAACCGTATTAGCAAGATAATTAGAAGTACCTCTTTCGTAAGCGTCATTACCAAGTCCTGTATTTTCTTTGACATAGTTAGAAACATCGGCAATATGAACACCTAAAATGTAATTAGAACCATCTTTTTCTAAAGAAATGGCATCGTCAATATCTTTTGTATGCGCTCCATCAATCGTAAATATCATTTTGTCGGTTAAATTACGACGACCAATTAAGTCAGCGGGTGATACTTCTTCTGGTAAAGACAATAATTCTTCTTTGGTTTCTTCACTAAAATCAGGTTCAATATCGTATTTATAAGCAATACTTAAAATATCTGTTCCCGGGTCATCTTTATGTCCTAAAATTTTAATGACTTCACCTAAATATTTTTTTCTTCCAATTTCCTTCGTTAGTTTTACTAAAACTTTATGTCCTACAACACAACCTTGTAAACTTTTTTTATCTAATTTTATATTTAAATCTAGTCTTTCGTCATCTAGTTTTAAGCCTAAACCTTTTTTAAAGGAAACAATTTCCCCAACTAAATTATGAAGATTTCTTTCAATAATTTTAATGATATGCCCTTCAGGTTTTATTCCTTTATTTAAAACTTCTGCTAAAACAATATCCCCATCAATAGCTCCATTCGAGTTTTCGCCACTAATATATAAATCGTCTTCCTTATTTAAGAGAACAAAACCAAAACCTTTTTTATTAGCTTGATATTTACCGATTTTTAAACTAGGACAATTAGCAAGTAAGATATATTTATCTTTTTTTGTTTTATAGACAACATAATCTTTTACAAGTTCTTCTAAAACATCTTGTAAATCTTTTAATTCTTCACTGGTTTCAAAACCCATTAAATCATTTATTTGTAATAATGTTTTTGCGTCATATTCTTTTTTTAAAGTTTCTAACACTTGTTCTTTCATATTTTCACCTTATATCCTATCCTTATTATACTGTCTTTTTGTTTTATCGACAATAAAAAAATAATATCAATTTATATAAGCCGTTTTTAATAAATTAAAAAGCCTCAAAAGAGACTCAAGTTTTATATATTAAGAATTAACTTAACACTTGCCGTAACATTTTCATCACTTAATTGTGATTCTAAATTAACACTTTGAATCATAGCAGAATATTTAATATTTTGATTTAGTTTATTTAATAGTTCTTTGCAATAATATCTTGGAACATAACCCAAATGAAAAAATTTTCCATTTTCTTCAAAAACAATTTTAATTGCATTAGCATCGTAGACATTGTCAGGTTCTGGAATCAAATATAATTTTTTGTTTACTTTCAAATATTCTTTACATTTCTTAATATCTTTTGAATGGCTTGTTCCAGCTACATCAAAAGATAACTTATTGGCATCAAAAGCTAATACAAATTCATAATTATCTGTCAGTGTTCTGCCACGTGTTGCTACCAAAATGTCAAAATCATCAGAATCTTTTTCTAAATTATAATAATTAAGAATTTCAAGATAATCAGGTCTTGTGCTATTTGGCAACCTTGTTGAAATATTTGGAAACAACTTACTACTTTCGTATGTTTTTGTTAAATCCTCAAAGCCGGGAAAATATTTAAATCCGGCCATCTTAGCTTCATTTAATTCAGGATTAATATAATTAAATTTATAACCTTCGTTATTTTTAGATAAACTTCCAATTTTATATCTTTTTCTAGAAATAGGTTCTTTCCAGATTAACCATAATTCTTCTTTCATTTTGCTCTCCTCTATTATTTTATACTTAATAATATATCTCTTCGTCTCTTCAAATAATAAATTATATATTTTTTATGTTCTTTTGTCATTAGTTCATTGGGTATTTTATTCACTATGTTTTCAATTTTTTCATCGGTTAATAATTTCATTTTTTCTATTTCAGGATAAACGAGTTCAGGAAAATTTTCTGTTAAATACTTTATTAATTCAAAATGACGATACCTATCTTTATTATTTTCCTTGTAAATTATAGTTTTACTTCTCATAATATAGGCATTAAAATCTTTAATACCATAATAATATTTTTGGGCATTATTCAAATTTCTAAATTCTCTTAAAAGACTATCACCATTATCATATAAAGGTGATATAGAAAATATACCTTCTTTCTCTAAAATTCCCCAATTTTCTTCATGCCTATCTTGTTCACCAATCAAGGCATCAAAAACCATTATCCGAACAAATCCCCTAAATAAAGAGGGATTTATATCATCTAACACGGCTTTTATATTTGAAATTGTATAATATTTATTTCTTTCGCTTGAATCTTTATTTAGATAAGCGACAATATCTGTATGAACTGCAGTAAATCTATCAGAAAAATAATAATTTAATACACCAATCTTACCATTATTATCAAAAGCTAAATCAATTTTAGCACATTCGAAACCTAATATTTTAGCAAGTTCATAAGCTATTCTTTCAGAACAGGCCTCACTGCAATCATAATCTTCTCTTTCATACTTAAACATAGCCATTTCATTTTTATTATTCGTTACTAATATTTTTTTTCTAGAACCTCGTACAATAGGTTCTTTTTGTACAAATTTAAAATCTTTTCCAGCTTTTTTAATTTCATACTTTTTCATTTGTTATCAACACCATTTTTATTATAACAAAACTAAATTAAAAAATAAATTCGAATAAATTATTCGAATCTACTTTATATATAAGATGAAAGAAATAACCATAAATAGCACGCCTA
>CAKOQM010000044.1 GCA_934101275.1 uncultured Bacilli bacterium | reverse complement strand
ATATTAAGAGAAAGATGGGTGACAATAATGACAATGGATGAGTATATGAATGCTCTTTTAAGTGATGAAGTGATGAATGAAGAACGTGGTATGTTTAAAAAAGCCCGTGAGTATGGTCGTGAAGAAGGAATCAGTCAAGGAATCAACATTGGTGAAAGTCGTGGTATCGATTTTGTCGCTAAAAATTTATTAAAAGATGGCAAAAAAATTAGTTATATTTCTAAAGTGACGGGCTTGACAGAAGAAGAAATGAGGAAACTACAAGAAAAATTAAGATACAATCAAGATAGTAGAAAAAAGGTAGAAAATGAAAAACGCATTTTCAAATAATAGAAGAAGAGCCTCAAAACCGAAAATATGTTGGGAGGGATCTTCTTATAAATTAAGTAAGTATAAAGAGCAAAAAGATAGAAAAAAAATTTTATATTTATTTTTGAACATATTTTTGTTAATACTAACAGTTAGTTATTTTTATAAAAGTTATGCTTTATATGAAGAAAAGAAAAATTTTGATGCCATTAATGGAACAGTTGAAGAAGCAGGAGATATTTATTTTGCTTATTATATAGATGGAACTATTTCACGACGACTTTATCTTCTGATGGGAATAAGGCTTTAGGCTATCCCGTAGGCCTCATTACCATAGACGAAGTGATGTTGGCAGGACATGCCGGTGGTGTATTTAACGGAGGATATACTTATATGAAATCCAATGCATATAGTTATTTAACAAATGGTTATGTTTTTTGGACGATGACCCCGGCGGAAGGCTATAATCCATACGGTGCATCACATTGGGCTTCTGATATGATTCTTGTTCATGTATCTGACTTTTTTGATGACTATAATACTAGTAATACTTTTGGGTTACGTTCAGTCATTAATATTTGTTCCGATGTAAAAATAACAGGAAGCGTGACAAAAATTGATCCCTATATAGTGAGTTAGTAGAAAAGATATGTAAAAATTTTGCTTAAATAAAAAAGCTTATTATATTTATGCTTTGAATATAGTAGCTTTTTTGAAAGTTTTTATAAATATAAGTAGTTAGATCATTTTGCAACACGATTACTAGAAGTATGCTATCTCATAAAATGAAAAAAGTTTATTTCAGATGAAACTATAAGTTACTATTTGTAAATATTTGGTAAAAGTTATGTGACAAAAATGTAATTGCTTTTTAATTTTATTTATACTATAATTTTTTTAGTGAAAGAAAGTTTTACTTTTGGTGAAAGGGTTGAAAATATGGCAAGTGTTGCTGTAACGATTTATTATATTTTATTTGCTTTATCTTTTATATATGGAATGTACTTTGGTATAACAGGCCTTTTTGGTTTTAAAAATTATCATAAAAGTATGTTTGGTAAGCATAAACCAAAACATAAATTTGCAATTATTATTCCAACACGAAATGAAGAAGGTGTTATTGGTGGTTTAATCAAAAGCTTACAAAAACAAAAGTATCCTGAAAATTTATTTGAAATCATAGTTGTTCCAAATAATTGTACAGATGATACCGCTGGTGCGGCTAGAAAATCAGGAGCTAAAGTAATGGAATGTACAGTTCCCGTCAAAGTTAAAGCAGATGCTCTACGTTTTGCTTTCAAAAATTTAGAAAAAAGAGAAGACATTGATGCTTATGTTATATTTGATGCTGATAATCTTGTTCATCCTGATTTTTTAGCACGTATGAATGATGCTTTATGTGAAGGAGTGCAAGTAGGACAATGTTTTAGAGATGCTAAAAATATGGGAGATAACTGGTTAACGGGATCTTACACGTTATTCTATTTTATTCAAAACTTTTTCTTTAATCGGGCTCGTATGAATTTTTCTGGCTCTGCGGCTATAAATGGTACAGGTTTTGTTGTTCGTAAAAGTGTTATTGATGAATATGGCTTTAATACGGTTACCTTAACAGAAGATAGCGAATTTACTGGTCTATGTGCCTTAAAAGGAATTCAAGTTGCTTTCGTTGAAGATGCTATTACTTATGATGAACATCCTCAAAGTTTCTGGCAAAGTTGGAAGCAAAGAAAAAGATGGACAAGTGGAACTTTGAGTTGCTTAAAAATTTATGGTAAAAAATTATTAAGTACTTTTTTAAAGACAGGTAATATAGCATGTTTTGACATGTTTATGATGTATGTAGCTCCTATTGTAACTGTTTTAGGTTTACTTTTAACGGTAGTGTTAATTTTATTCCATATCCTAGATGTTGAACTTTTCGATTTCTTCTCTTATTTATATGCTTCTGGATTAATTTTCTTTATCGTTTTCTATATTTTAAATGTTGCTATGAATATATTTGTTGTGAAATATAATAAAAAGAGTGCTAAAAATATTATAGGAGGTATCTTCTTATTTTCTTTCTTTATTGCAACATGGATCCCAATTAATATTATTTGTTTATTTAAAAAGACAGATAGTTGGGAACAAATTAAACATGATAGAAGTGACGTTGATTTAGATAGCTTAGTAAAATAAACTTTGGTCATCCAAAGTTTATTTTACTATAAGAAGGGAGTGAGACAATGAAGCAAAAATCGTCTTTTTATCTTTTTTTTAAATATTTTAAAGAAGAAAAATTTAAATTGTTTTTATATATTATTTTAGTCGTTATTTCCTGTATTCCAGCTTTTATGGCAGCTTTGTGGGGTGTGGCTGTAGAATACTTAGTGGCCAATGAATTTCATAAATTCGTTTTGTGTATCGTTTTATACGAAGGAATGTATACGATTACTTTTTCTGTTTTGGAAGTACCAAGAGAATATTTGTATAATTATTTAGAAAATTATTTTATGATTCATATAACAAAGGATTTGTATCATAAAATCAATAATTTGCCTATCGTTGCTTTTGAAGAATTAAGCGTTGGTGAACTTGTTAATCGAATGTATTTTGAACCAGAAAAAATTATGGATTTATTAAATAAATTGGTTCGTTTATGCTGCCGAGCTACCGTTGTGTTTGTTTTCGTATTTCTTTCATTTTATATTTCTTTTATTTTGGGTATTGAAATTGTTATCATGTCTATTTGTATGGGCTTTATTTCTTACAAGTATTTGCCAAAAATCAAAAAAAACAATGAGTCGATAAAAAAACAGAGTGATAAATATGTCAAGGAAGCAACGGAGAATATAAGTGGAATTAGGGAGATTAAAGCTCTTGGTGTTAAAAAAACAGCTGAAAATAAATTATATAATATTTTAAATCATTATTATGCCGATGTGATGAAATTAAAGAAGAATGAAACATGGTATGACGCCTTAAACAATTTACTTTATTTTATCTTTCAATTTATTATTTTTTTGACAGCTGGTTATCTTTATAAAGTAGGACAAATGAGTCTAAGCCTTTTTATAACACTTGAAAATTATGTGTGGCAAATTGATCAAGTAGTGGAATCTTTAACAGATTTTGGTGTTACTTTTAATGAAGTATCCGTGGCATTAGAAAGAATGGATGATATATTAAATGATAAATTATATACCTCTGAAAAATTTGGACACACCACTTTAGAAAATGTGAAAGGCCATATTACTTTTCAAAATGTTTCTTTTCGCTATCGGGAAACCGAAGAAAATACTTTAAATTCCTTAAGTATGAGTTTCGAACCTTTTAAGAAAAATGCCATTGTTGGTAGAAGTGGCAATGGTAAAAGTACTATTTTTAATCTGCTTCTTCGTTATTTCGATGTAACAGAAGGGAAAATCTTAATTGATGATGTAAACATAAAAGATTTAACGGAAGAAAATTTGCGAAATTCTATTTCTATTATCCGTCAAACACCATTTATTTTCAACATGAGTATTTTT
This sequence comes from uncultured Bacilli bacterium, assembly GCA_934101275.1. Classification (GTDB taxonomy): domain Bacteria; phylum Bacillota_I; class Bacilli_A; order RF39; family UBA660; genus Ventrenecus. Next base: position 4,641 of record CAKOQM010000044.1, on the reverse strand, counting down.
GATAATTTGAAAATTGTTAAAGAAAATTTAACTTTAGAAGAAGCAAGAGAAGTTTGCAAAAAAGCCTACATTGATGATTATTTTATGAGTTTAAAAGACGGTTATGATACGATGATAGGTGAAGCTGGTATCAATTTAAGTGGTGGTCAAAAACAACGCCTTGCTATTGCTAGGACACTTCTTTTAAATACGCCGATTATTTTATTTGATGAAGCAACAAGTGCCCTTGATAATGAATCACAGTCTTTCATTCAAAAAACGATGGATGATTTAGTGAAAGATCATACCCTCATTATTGTGGCTCATCGTTTATCAACAATCTTAGATGCCGATGTGATTCATGTGATTGAAAAGGGAAGAGAAGTTGCTTCAGGAACTCATGAAAGTCTTTTAAAAGAAAATGAAATTTATCAAAAATTGTATCAAAAAGAAAATGAAAGCACGTGTTTTTAAGTCGCTTTAAAAACGTGCTTTTTCTATTGACAAGACTATTAAATTTTGCTATGTTATTTACACAAGTTATACGAAAGAAATATGGTGATTTTTTGGAACATTATTTCACAAACAATGCAAATTTAAAGAGCGAACTACGTCTAATTACATATGAAAACAAGGATACTGTTTTTTCTTTTTACAGTGATTTAGGTGTTTTTTCAAAAGATAAGATTGATTATGGTAGTAGAGTACTCGTTGATACTATTTTAAAAGAAGAGAAAAAAGAAGGCTTAAAAATTCTGGATGTGGGATGTGGCTATGGCTTTATAGGTATCACCTTAAGTAAGCTTTTAAAAAGTGAGTCTTTGATGGTTGATGTGAATAGAAGAGCTCTTCATTTATGTGAACGTAATATTAAAGAAAATAAGGCTATAGGAAGCACTCTTTTGAGTGATGTTTATCAAAACGTAGAAGGTAAATTTGATATTATCGTGACCAATCCTCCTATTAGAGCGGGTAAATACGTCGTCTTAAATATCTTGGTAGGAGCAAAAGATTATTTACAAAAAGAAGGTGTTCTTTGGTTTGTTATTAGAAAAGACCAAGGAGCCAAAAGTATTTTGAAATTATTAGAAGAAACTTATCATTGTGAGGTTGTAAAAAAAGACAAAGGATTTTATATTATGCGTGCCAAAATTTATTGACAACCTAGGTAATTCCTAGTAGAATTATAAATTGGTGACGTGTTAGTTTTTAAAACGTAGGGTTTTCCTAAAAAAATATTAGATGGGGTGAGATCGTGGCTTATAAACTAAATAAATTCGGGGATTATCGTGAAAGACGAAATTTTTCTCGTAGTAAAAGTACAATGGAACTTACGGATTTACTAGAAATCCAAAAGAAAAGTTACCAAAAATTTTTAGAAGAAGGAATCAAAGAGGTATTTGAAGAATTATTTCCAGTCGAAAGCTTTACTGGAAATTTGACGGTTGACTTTGGTGATTATTCTTTCGATGAACCAAGATATTCTGTAAAAGAAGCAAAAGAAAGAATGGTAAACTATGCTGCACCATTAAAGGTTCAAGCACGTGTTTTTATTCATGAAACAGGTGAAGTTAAAGAACAAGAAATCTTCTTAGGTGATATGCCTTTAATGACGGATGCAGGAACATTTATCATTAACGGAGCAGAACGTGTTATTATTTCCCAATTAGTACGTAGTCCAAGCGTTTATTTCAAACGTGAAATAGACAAGAATGGACGTCGTGTTATCAGTGGTGAAATGATTCCAAACAAAGGAACTTGGCTTGAATTTGAAACAGACGCAAGAGACGTCATTTATGTACGTATTGATAGAACAAGAAAAGTGCCTGTTACAACATTCTTACGTGCCTTAGGTTTATCTAGTAATGAAGATATTATTAAAGTATTCGGTGAAAATGACTATTTAACAAACACATTTGAAAAAGATAGTACGAAAAATACAGATGAAGCTTTAATTGATATTTTTGAAAAATTACGTCCAGGTGAACCAGCTACATTAGATTCTGCTAAAAACCAATTAATCACAAGATTTTTTGACCATTTCCGTTATGACTTAGCCAAAGTAGGACGTTACAAATTTAATAAGAAATTAAATATTTGTGATCGTCTTGTTGGATGTGTCTTAGCAGAAGATATTAAAGTAGATGGCAAAGTTAAATTTGCAAAAGGAACTTTAATCACTAAAGAAATTTTAGATGAATTAAAGCCTATTTTTGCCTCTGGTTATGGTCTTACTAAAGTAATGACTAATGAAGAACTTGATGAATATAATAAGGTTCAAATTCTTCATGTTCAAAATAAAAATAATCCAGACAAAGTAGAAAAAATTATCGGCGTAGATACTTCTGTAACAGAAAGACGTCTTACTATTCCTGATATTTTTGCATCCGTTAACTACTATTTAAATTTATTAGATGGTATTGGTAACACCGATGAAATCGATAATTTAGGTAATCGTCGGGTAAGACAAGTAGGCGAATTAATTGAAAATCAATTTAGGGTAGGTATGGCTCGTATGGAAAGAGTTATCAGAGAAAGAATGACAACTCAAGAAGCGGAAGACATCACTCCTAAATCATTAATTAATATTCGTCCAGTTACGGCTGTTTTAAAAGAATTCTTTGGTAGTTCACAATTATCAAAATTCATGGATCAAATTAACCCAATTGCCGAATTAACAGATAAAAGACGTTTATCTAGCTTAGGTCCAGGCGGATTATCAAGAGAACGTGCTGGTATGGATGTTCGTGACGTTAACGCCAGCCACTATGGTCGTTTATGCCCAGTAGAAAGTCCAGAAGGACAAAACATCGGGTTAATTACCTCTTTATCTGGTTATGCTAAAGTAAATGAATATGGTTTCATTATGACTCCTTATCGTCATGTTATAGACGGTCAAGTTCAAATGGATGATGTTCGTTACTTAACAGCTGATGAAGAAACTGATTACTATATTTCTGAAGCAAATATTAAATTAGACGATGATAATCGTATCGTTGAAAACGAAGTTATCGTTCGTTATAATGGTGACAACTTAATGGTTTCTAAAGATAAAGTTGACTTTGTGGATGTTTCACCAAGCCAAGTTGTATCTATCACAACAAGTTGTATTCCATTCTTAAATTACGACGACGTTCATAGAACACTTATGGGTTCTAACATGCAACGTCAAGCTGTACCTTTATTAAAAAGTGAAGCACCAATTGTTGGTACTGGTGTTGAATGTGTCGCAGCCAAATACTCTGGTAGTACCATCGTAGCTAAAGCAGATGGTGTCGTCACTTATGCCGATGCTAAAAAAATCGTTGTTAAAAATGCTGGTGGAAAAGACACTTATTACTTAGCTAACTTTGAAGGTAACAACGCCGGAGCTTGTACAAACCATATTCCAATTGTTCATACAGGGGATACAATTAAGGCCGGTCAAGTTATTGCTGATGGTCCAAGTACCGATTTAGGTGAACTTGCCTTAGGTAAAAATATGACGGTTGCCTTTACGACTTATAATGGCTATAACTATGAAGATGCTGTTATCTTAAATGAAAGACTTGTTAAAGATGACGTTTATACTTCTTTACACATTGAAATGTATGAAGTAGAATGTCGTGATACTAAATTAGGTCCAGAAGAAATTACGCGTGATATTCCAAATGTTGGTGAAGAAGCTCGTAAAAACTTAGATGCCGAAGGTATTGTTCGTATTGGTACTGAAGTAAAAGAAGGCGACATTTTAGTTGGTAAAGTAACACCAAAAGGTGTCCAAGAATTAACAAGTGAAGAAAAATTATTACATGCTATTTTTGGTGAAAAAACTCGTGAAGTAAGAGATACTTCATTAAAAGTAGATCATGGGGCTGCTGGTATTGTTCATGACATTAAAGTTTATACAAAAGAAAATAGTGATGAACTTCCTGCTGGTGTTTTCAAAATCATTCGTGTTTATATTATTCAAAAACGTAAAATCCAAGTTGGTGACAAGATGAGTGGTCGTCACGGTAATAAAGGTGTTATTTCTTTAATCTTACCAGAAGAAGATATGCCTTACTTACCAGATGGTCGTCCAGTTGATATCATGTTAAACCCACAAGGTGTTCCATCTCGTATGAATATTGGTCAGATTCTAGAATTACATTTAGGTATGGCTGGTAAAAAATTAGGCGTTCATTATGCCACTCCAGTATTTGATGGGGCTAACATGGATGATATCCATGAAGAAATGGCTGAAGCTGGTTTACCAAGCGATGGTAAAGTAACCTTAACCGATGGCCGTAACGGCGAACCATATGAACATAAAATCAATGTAGGTGTTATGTACATGGTTAAATTACATCACATGGTTGATGATAAATTACATGCTCGTGCGACTGGTCCATATAGTTTAGTTACGCAACAACCTTTAGGTGGTAAAGCACAATTTGGTGGTCAACGTTTTGGTGAAATGGAAGTTTGGGCTTTATATGCTTATGGTGCTGCTCATGTTCTTCAAGAAATATTAACCATTAAATCCGATGACGTGATTGGTCGTGTTAAAGTTTATGAAGCTTTAGTAAAAGGTAAAACGGTAAATCAAGCCGGTGTACCAGAATCATTCCGTGTTTTAATTAAAGAATTCCAAGCTTTAGGCTTAAATGTTCAAATTATTAATAATAAAGATGAAGTCTT
>CAKOQM010000043.1 GCA_934101275.1 uncultured Bacilli bacterium | reverse complement strand
ATTCAAAAAAAATCTCTGATTTCCTTTTTTTTCTTTGAAAAAAGTTCAAAAAACAGTAAAAAAGTTTAAAATTTGACACATTGTTTACATAATTAAGTTTTTTTCACGTTTATTATTCCATGAAAAAACCGTTCTTTTTGAATCAAAAACGGTTTTTTATGATTTTTACATTTAAAATATTAAACTAGATCATTTCGCCATCAAGACTAAAACTTTTAGCATCGGTTATTTTTACTTTAATAATTTTTCCTATCGTATCCTTTGGTGCTGAAACATTCACAAGCTTCATCGTATCCGTATAACCATAAACTTTTGTTTCATCTTTCTCACTACTTCCAAGAATAAGAACCTCCACGGTTTCTTTTAAAAGTTTTTCGTTATTCAATTTGGAGTAGTAATTAATTCTTTCATTTAACCGATAAAGTCTTTCTTCCTTTTCTTTTAATGGTGTATCATCCTTCATTTTACTTGCAGGTGTGCCTTCGCGTGGACTAAAAATAAAAGTATACGCGCCATCAAATTGACATTCTTCCACAATATCTAGAGTATCTTTAAAATCTTCTTCTGTTTCGCCAGGGAATCCTACAATAATATCTGTCGTGATAGCAACACCAGGAATGCTTTTTTTCATTTTATGGAAAAGTTCTAAGTATTCTTCCTTCGTATAACGACGACCCATTAATTTTAAAATTCTAGAAGAACCACTTTGAATAGGTAGATGAATGTAAGGCATAATATTATCATACTTACTAATGACGTCAATCATTTCGTCCGTAAAGTTCCAAGGATGACTGGTTACAAAACGAATTCTTGGAATACCCGTTTTAGCAATCGCTTCAAGTAAATCAGAAAAAGCAATATTTTCATTTAAATCGTGACCATAGGCATTTACATTTTGGCCTAAAAGAGTAACTTCTTGGTAACCTTCTTTTTTTAACTTTTCTACTTCACTAACAATTTCTTCTAATTTTCTAGAACGTTCCTTTCCTCTTGTATAAGGGACAATACAATAGGTACAAAATTTATCACAACCATAAATAATATTTACCCAAGCATTAATGTGAGACGCTCTTTTATAACGGACATTTTCAATGACATCGCCTTCTTTACTATAGACTTCGATATCTTGCTTACTACTCTTACAGGAAAGTAAATATTCGCCTAACTCATGAATATTATGTGTTCCAAAGACAATATTAACATATGGATGTCTTTTCTTTATCTCTGATACAATATTTTCTTCTTGACTCATACAACCACCAATGGCTAAAATGACATCAGGTCTTTCTTTTTTTAAATGTTTGACACGACCTAAGTACCCAAAAACTTTATCATGAGCATTTTCTCTTATGGCACAGGTATTTAAAATAATAACGTCCGCCTTTTCCATTTCATCAATAGGACTCATACCTAAATATTCTAAAATACCTTCAATTTCCTCAGAATCATGTTCATTCATTTGACAACCATAAGTTCTTAAAAAATACTTTTTACCTTGAAAAATATTAGATCCCGTAAGTTCTTGTTTTTTATATTCTACTGTTTTATCACTTCTTATTTTTGCTTCTTTTAAATTTGGCAAGTTCATAAGAGCACCTCCTAAATAACAAATCTATCTCATTATACTAATAATTTTAGTTTTTCACAATAATTTATTAGGACGTAGGGCTAAAACTTGTTCATCTGACGTACTTAAATTTATGTTTTCTTTTTCCGCTTTGGGAAGAACAACATCTAAGTGTTCACTATCGTTAATAACGTACTTTATAAGGCGCTGATTAAAGAAAAAACTTAAATATAATCTTTCCAGATCGGTTGTTTTATGTGGCAAATAAACAACTCTTTTTAAATCGTCATCGGTTGTCCTTGTAATAACAAGTCCATCATTTTGCATAAAGTATTTTATAATATCTTGGATATTATGAGATTCTATACCAAAAAGACATGAAACATTGGAAGTAACCTTTGCCATATTGTCTATGGATGTGTATGTCGAATAATCTAAACAAAAGATATATTTCGATGAAAGAAGGCATTGTACAATGTTTTCATTAAGTGGTCCTAGATATTCATAGTCAGCTTGATAGTAGCCATCACCTTTTGTAAAATGAGGATAATAACAATTTTCTCCCAAAGATTGAACAGAAAAACTTTCAAAATTTTTCTTTTCTTTTAACCATTTACTGGCTATTTGTTCTTGATTTAAACTTAAATTTCTTGGCAAGCTCATTAATACATTCCATGATGCCCTATCATCTTTTTTTCCATCATGTTCAATAACTAAATAATCACGATATAAGCATAAGGAAAGAAAATTATACATATCTTCTTTTTTGATGCCGTTTGGTTTTAACTCATGAATTTTACCTGTCTGGGTAACATAAGTAAATGAATTCTCGCACATTTCTAATTTCATAATATTTTCCTTTCGTTTTTCTTTATTATAAAGATTATCTTTAAAAAGGCAAGAAAAAACAAAATATCTCTATTCTGTTTGTTCTTTTTGCTTTTGTAATATTTTTTTGATGCCTTCATAAGGAAGATAAGCACAATGTTTTCGGTTTCCTTGTTTATAAATTTCACTATAGACAATGGCACTTTCTAATAAATCTTCATCATAATTTTTTTCATTTAGCATATTTTCAAAATTATCAATATAATTTAAGGCTTCATCAATAGTTTTGCCAATCAAATTATGAATCATGATAGATGTGGATGATGTAGAAATCGCACATGCCTCGCCATCGAAACAAATATCTTTGATGATTCCATCTTTGATTTGAACATAAATATCTAAATTATCGATACAAGAAGAATTGTTGGTATTCACCATTTCGTAACTTTTATCTTCTGTTTTATGCTTATTTAAAGGTTGCATATAATTTTCTAGAATAATCTCTCTTCTTGTTTCTTCATCCATCTAAATCATCTCTTTTCTTATCTTTTCTATATTTTCTAATAATTCGCATACCGCGTCGACTTCTTCTTTGGTATTGTAAAAATAAAGACTCATCCGTAAACTATTGGTTACACCGACTTCATTTTTTAAAATTTTAGCGCAGTGGTTTCCCGCCCGAACACATATTTTGTATTTGTTTAAATAATAAGCGACATCTTGACTAAAAATACCTTGAACATTAAAGGAAATAATGCCACCATCCGATTCCATATTTAAAATATCTAAATGGGGAATTTGAATCATTTTTTCAATAGCGTACTTTCGCAAGCGTTTTTCATAAGTTTCAATATTATCCATCCCAATTTGTTCTAAGTATTCAATGGCTGCTCCAAGCCCAATCGCCGCTTCAATGTGAGGCGTTCCTGCTTCTAAACGAGTCGGTAACTCTTTTAAATAAATTTCACTTGGACTATCAAATGACTCATTCATTCCCCCACCTAAATTAATAGGTTCCATGGCTTCTAGTAATTCTTTTTTGCCATATAAAACTCCAATACCGGTAGGTCCACACATTTTATGCCCTGAAAAAGCTAAAAAATCAATATCCGAAGCCGTGACATCTGTTTTTTGATGGGGAACACTTTGCGCGCCATCTACTACAACAAAGATACCATTTTCATGGGCAATTTTTGTGATTTCTTCAATCGGTCTTTTATCCCCGATGACATTAGTCATCCAAGCAAGAGACACAACTTTGGTACGAGGTGTTAAAGCTTTTTTAAAATTATCCACCGTCACATAATGATTATCGTCTAAAGGAATGTATTTTACGATAACGCCTAATTCATTTTGAAGACGAAACCAAGGTAAAACATTGGATGCATGTTCACTTTTCGTAATTAAAATTTCATCCCCAGCTTCTAAATATTTTTTAAAAAAACCGGTGGCTATCATATTTAAGCTTTCTGTAGAACCACTTGTAAAAACGATACTTTCTCTATCTTTAGCTTGAATAAATTTTCGGACAATTTCTCTTGCTTTTTCATATTCTTCATCCACTCTAAAAGAAATATCATAATCTCCACGATGGGCATTTGCAGAATAATTTTCATAGTAATCAACGATTTTATCAATCACACATTTAGGTTTTAACGTCGTCGCGCCATTATCTAAATAAATATAATCTTTACTTAGCATCGGAAAATCTTCTCTATTCATAAGAACTCCTTTCTTTTTTGACACTTTCTATAAATCCTTCACGGTAAATTTCTTGGGCTTCTTGGGCTTTTAAGCCTTTGCTTTCTAAATAAAATAACTCCTCTTCACTCATTTTACCTACGCTCATATTATGATTGGCTAAAGTATCATTGGAAGCGACTAATAGTTCGGGTAAGACCTCGATATAAGCATCTTCCGCGAATAAATATTTCACATCCTCAGTAAAATTATTATCTACGGTATTACTTAATAACGAACCGGTAAGTTGCATCATCATTTTGCTTTTTTCTTTTCCAACCAGTCTTACTTTTACTTCACAGTTTGTATGACTACCTTGTAAAGTTGTTAAAATATCTAAACGATTTTCTAAAGAAGATTTAATACCTAATCCAAAATAAACATCCGTTTTATCTTCCAAATTTAAATGAATAACGCCTTTCACATCTTGTAATTTTAAAATGCTTTCAAAATGAAAAGATACCTTTTCTTGGATATGAAAAGTAAGATTAAATTCTTTAACGTTTAATGTCAAATTTTTGATATAAGTGTTTTTATTAATATTAAGATGAGTTTCTTTATTTGAAATGACAAGATTTTCAATATTACCCCCAAGTGTTTCTTCCGTGGTCATTATTATTTTATTCATTTTTTTGACCGTCCATCATATCATTTGCCTCAAAACCACGCTCTAAAATTTCAAAAGCAAGGCGGGCATCGCCATTTTTAGTCACTACCCCGTCTTTCATTACATGCACAAAATCTGGATGTAATTTTTCAATTAAAGAAGGTTGATGGGTAATAACAAGTAAACTTGCTCCTGTTTCCTTTTGGTATTCTTTTAAGTTTTCCGCTACGACTTTTAAAGCGTCAACATCTAAGCCTGAATCGATTTCATCTAATAAGATTAAAGAAGGTTTTAAAAGCCACATACCAAAAAGTTCATTTTTCTTTCTTTCCCCACCACTCATGCCTTCGTTAACATTACGGGTTAAAAAAGAGGCCTCCATCTTTAATTTGTCACAAATGTCTTTACATTGTTTTCGAAAAGAAAAAATATCGACCTTTTCTCCCTTAGCCACAAGGGCCATTCTTAAAAGTTCTAAATTTTTAATTCCTTCTACTTCAACGGGTGTTTGATTAATATAATAAATACCAGCGTTGGCAACCACATCTGTCGTTTCGTTTGTCAAATCTTTGTCATTATATAAAATTTGTCCCTTTGTAATTTTATAATGTGGATGATGTAAAATACTTTTACAAACGGTACTTTTCCCCGCCCCATTAGGGCCCATTAAAATATGAGTTTCCCCTTTATTTATTTTTATTGTAAAGCCTTTTAAAATTTCTTTATCATCGGCTGTCACGTGTAAATCATTAACATTAAACATAATAAAAAACCTCCGTGATTATTTTACCACGGAAGGATTATTTTGAATAGTTTTTTTCTTATTACTGTATTGCGTTACTAATTCATCCATAATTGTTTTTTCTTTTTCGTTTAACATGGCATTCATTTTTATACTTTGAGGCGTTGCTCCAAGCCAAAAACGATCTCGAATATCTTTTTCTTCCAATCCTACAGTACGAGAGACTAAAGGAAGCATAGCTTCTTTCTTAAATGGATGAGAAAAGGTTTTTTTTAAGAAAAGAGCCATGTTTTCATCATCAAACAAAGAAATTTGAAAGGTATCTTTAAAAATACTATCATCGAAATAAGCAATATCTTTAGAAAGGAGTTTAACAAAGAAAACCGTTAAAAAGTCTTCTGGTGTCATAATAACACTGTAATCTTTAATGAGTTCATCTTTCAAATAAGTTCTATCTAAATTATCTATCGAAAGTTTTAAACTTGAAACCACTTGATAAAATTGGGGAAACTTTTTCAAAAAATTTTTAGCAATAACTTCTGCTTGCCCATCAATCATGGTAATTTTATAATTTTGATGTTTTTCTGGTTCTACATAATGTGCTGCCACTAATTTTTTCATGTAATCTTCCATAGGTTTATCAAAAACCCCTAATTTTTCTGTAAATTTTTGAGCTAACTTGGGATCATTTTGATTTATTTTTCTGATTAAATAGCCTAAATAAATAGGGCTAAAATTTTTTGTGTTCTCAGCACGATACAAAGATACCAATAAAATCAAAGTACATTCCTCTAAAGAAAAATGACCATCATATTTCATTTTTGACCTCCTAATTAAATTTATATATTTTACGAGCAATACGATAGCCTGGAACACTTAAGAAACGTGGTAAACGTGTTGCCCCCGATAAAGAAAGAAGACACGTCTTATAAAGTTTTCTATTTTTTTCTTCTAAATATTGCCATAAATCTTTAATTTTCTTTTTTGACGTTTCTGAATTTTCTACCTGAAGTAAAATCGTTGAAACGCTCATCATAATATCCATATAATGAATTAAATATTTTGCACAACGTTTGTTTTCTTCCCAATAATCATAAGGGTCAAAAAAATCAATCATTGTTTTGGTTACAAAAATTTGCTGATCAATACGACCAATCATGACTTTTTCATTTACCGATTGATCTTCTCTACCTATAAAATAACGATAAAAAGGAACATCTAAATAGTACATCGTTTTAACAAAAGGTAAAGGATAATAAACAAAGATGTTATCAACATAAAAAGTATGTTCTGGAAGTTTTAAATTAATTTTCTTTAATAATTCAGTTTTATAAATAACGGAATGCATAAGAAGATAAGCATCTTTTTTAAAATGTCCCACTTCATCCCAAGTAAAAATTCGATTGGCAGGTAACGTTTTATGATAATTGATTTCTTTTTGACCATCTTCTCTTTCATAGACATAATTAACAACCATCATATCGACGTCTTTCTTTTCTTTTTTCAATTGTTTTATTGTCGCGATAACTTTTTTTAAAGATTCTTCATCTACCCAATCATCGGAATCGACAACTTTATAATAAAGCCCTTGGGCAAGTTCTAAGCCTTTGTTTACACCTGAACCATGGCCTCCGTTTTCTTTATGAATCGCCTTTACAATACCAGGATATTTTTTCTCATATTCTTTTGCGATTTTCAACGTATTATCTTTACTACCATCATCAATCACAAGAATTTCAATATCCTCTTTACAAACAAGTAAAGAGGATATGGCATGACGCATATAATTTTCCGAATTATAAGACGGTATAGCAAATGTTATATATTTCATAAATACACTCTTTTCTATTCCTTTTAATTATAATAAGAAATAATCGTTTGTGCAAGGTTTTCTCCAATTTCTCTTATATGAGTCGTTACCCAAGTGGCATCCTCATACTGATCGTGATACGCGATTTCTATAAGACTACCGCAAGAAACAAATTCATCATTTGCTTCTCCTAAAGAGGATCTCGCATATTTAATCCCTCTTTTGTAAGAAGGATTATCTTTGCCATCATAAATCGTCCATAAGTTTTCATAAATATTTTTAGCAATGGAATAAGATGGTGAAGTTTCATCATCAATAAATATTTCAATGCCCCTTACATCATGGCTTTGGGAAGCATTAGAATGAATGGCAAAATGAAAATCAGCATGAACAGCATTTGAAGTAGCTGTCCAAGCATTAATATCGGTATGAGGATTATTACGATAGACAATAAGACCATGCGTTTTTAAAACTTCTTCTACGACATCAGCCACTTTATTCATCATCGCCATTTCATTTGTATAGGAGGTATCTTTATGACCATAATTTTCATTTTGGTTAGAGGGACTAAGGAAAATAACCGGTGTCTTATTTCCTATATTAAAATGATAGGTTTCTATAGGAGAATCATAACGATTTTTACTGACTGCTAAAACTTTAACGGTGACATTTTCTTGAATCAAAAGATCATCTTTTAAAATGGGACTTTCTTGGGTAGGATCTTCTTTGTTTGTTGTATAATGAATAGTAGCATCACGAGTATTCGTTTTAAAGATAACCTTTGTATCTTTACTTATATAATTAGGATTATGACTCACATAAACTGCCTCGGTTGTCTCTTTTTTTCCCATATGAACAACATAAGATAACTTTTCTGCTATTTCTTCATAATCATTATAAACGGCCTCAATAACAACATTATAATCTTTTTGTTCCAAAAAGGCTGAAGCCGGAATGATTATTTGATTTTCATTTTTAAAAACTTCCACATTATTCAAAAGATTTTCTCCTTCATAAAGTTTCGCATAAAAATGATTGGCATTTTCTCCACCCTGAAAAGAAAGAGTAACATCATCATAACGAGTGGTTATTTCTTCTTCATCTAATCTTTTTAATTTACCCACAATAGGTGTATTTAAGTAAAAATTTAAAGAACTTAAAACATAAGTGTCATCTTTTTTTAAATAAACGGTGATTTTCCCCATATAATTATCAAAAAAAGAGGATGGAACATCTATTTTTTTATCACTTACTTTTGTTTCATATATTTTCTCATTTCCAGCATACATTTCAAGTGTTAAATCATCTTGTTCTTTAAAACCTAAAATCTGCACGTTTAAAGGGTGATTCGAATACAAATAACGGTTATCCACTTTTTGAAGAGATGGGAGTTTATTTTGATAAACAAAGTGATTATCACATATTCTTTCTTTTTCATTTTTATCTTGAGCAACCACGGTTACCTCATATTTTTCATTATAATCAGGCGTAAAATTTTGTAAAACTATAGACGCCTCTTTACTTTTTTCTTCATAAATTTTTTCATTATCTTTGTAAATATAAGCCGTATAACGAGTGGCATTAGAAGAAGGTGAAACATTTAAAATGAGATTTTCATTTTGATAAGATAAATTTAAAATTTCAAAAGATCCTAAAATTGGATGTAAATAAAAATAATAACCTAAAGCAAAAAATAATGTATTTATAAGGATTAATAAAATGAATCCAGCTAAAATAAATCTTGTTTTATCTTTCATACAGCTACCTCTACTCTATAAGTATACTAAAAACACAAAAAAAAGAAAAGCCACTACTTTTCTTCTTTTACGCCCAATAATTTGTATACGTACCTTCTTCTTTATAATAATCATCCATTTTAATCACATAAGATAAAAAGTAAGAAGAGAAAAGTTCATCAAAAGTATATTCGTGCATCACAAGACCATCATAATAAGTCGTTGATTCAAAAACATAAATATGGGTATCTGTAATACCACCGATAAGGCCGGCATGCCATTCACTGCCAATGTAATCACCTACTTTTAGTGTTTTACTTTCTAAAAGCTCCCGTGTAATTTTTATTTGAGGTCCGATATCTCCTAGACCATCATGATATTCTTTATTAACACCTGCACCCGTATCTAAAGGATTAAACCCAGCTTGAAGTAAAGCCCATGTTACAGCACCACTGCAATCAAGACCGTTTGGATATTTTGTATATGGTTTAAACTTGCCATCATCTTCCCAGTTCATTAAAGGACATCCCCAAATAGCGGGTCCCCATCCATTAGAATTTTTATCTAACAAACTAAATTTTTCCGTACTAAGATATAAACCTTCATGATAAAATCTTCCTTCCGCATCGACATATCTTCCACCTGTATTATTATTTAAACGACCATTTTCAAAAAAATAATCAATTTTAAAAGGAAACTCTAATGTCAAGAAACGTAAAGCTGCCACGACACCGCCACGTGTTTGATATCCAGCCTCGTTCACCTTATATTTTAAAATCTCATCTAATAGCTTGGCATCACTTTCAGAGTAATAATTACATGGTAAAGACTTTTTATTTTTTGTTAAAGTTGGTAAAGTAATGATGTCTGTGACAACAACATTAAATTCCTCATTTAAATGTCCAAGCGTAACCGAAACTGTCGTTTCACCCTTTGATACTCCAACAAGAGAATTTTCTTTAATAGATACAATTTTTTCATTACTACTTTTTAGAACATAATTTGTATCAGGATTTCCTATCTGGGTTGTTAAAACTTCTATTTTCTTTTCTTCTCCTATAGCTAAATATAAAGTACCATCCGTAACACTTAAAGATAAGACTTGATGTAAATTAGGGTTTAATTTTACACTTTTTGTACGCCATTTTGTTGTAATAAGAACTTCTTTTTCTTCATTCATCACTTCTAAAACACAAGTTTTATTTTCAATAAGCGCATAAGAACTATCATAAATGCAACGTCCTTCTGTTTTTCTTTTAAATCTTATTGTCGCGTATATCTTATCATTTTGATAAACATAATCAATGTCTTCAATAGGAATTTGTTGTACATAAAAATAATAAGAACACAAAACTAAAATACTACCCACTAAAAGAATACTTATAAAAATCATATATTTTGTTTTCTTACTCATACACGTTACACCTACTTTCAAGCATTTACATGGTACCATACCTATTTATATTTTACAATGAAAAAAAAGCTTTAATTGTTAAGCTTTTTGTTAACTTTAATTTCACTACGAAAATAATTATTTTTAATAGAAGTGGTAATATATAAACTTTTTTTGTTAAA
>CAKOQM010000042.1 GCA_934101275.1 uncultured Bacilli bacterium | reverse complement strand
ACAATTAGCAACGCTGCCAAGTGTATCAGTAACTTCACACATCCCTGCCGTCATACAAAGTAGATTATACTTTATAGAGCATCAAAATGCAAGCTTTTTTTTATCTTTTTTTATCCCCTCAAAATTGCTTCTTAACACCAAAAGAAAAAGCTAATTTCTTAGCCTTTTGAGTCATTTTATAGCTTTGGTTTATTTTCAGAAAATGTTGAAATAATTTTTTCATCACTTTCTTTCATTAAGGGACCAAATTTTGTGAGTTTTTCATTGTTATGAATGCCAAATAATTTTGTTCCATATTGTGAGCATATTTCCAGAAATTTTTGACTTCCTAGTTTTTCATATAAAATATTCAATTCATAATACTCTTTACCAACAATTAAATCTTTATTTAATATAATTGACACCATATCTGGATGTGCCTCTAAAATTTTTGCTAATAGATAGGTATCACCATTAAATGCTTTTTCTAATTCACATTCATATTTTGCTTCTTTACTATCGTTTAAAGCATTTAGTTTATCAAAATCTATAAATTCATTAGGAAATGCTTTACTTAGTTTTATTCTATCTTCTAAAGAAAACTGAAATAGTTTATCTCGATCTTTTCTTCTTAAAAGGGCCAAATCTTCTTCAAATCTTTTTATGATCTGTTGTTCATTAAATTCTTTAAAATCTTCTTTTTTATATTCTAGAAATTCGTCATTTAAAACCAATAAATCAAAAAAGGTAAAAGATGACGTTGTGGCTTTAATATCAAATATGCCATTATATTTTTGATTTATATAAGCTAAATTGGCAAATCCATATTTTTCGATAAAATCACGATCGGTTGAATGTTCAAAAATCTTTTCTAAAGGTAGATAATTTGAAAAAACATATAATTCATTAAATGAAAGTCTAGATTCTGAATTTTTTAACCATTGAGTTAAAACTTCTTGCATGATTTTTGAAAAGTCCGAAATAGGATTTTCTTTATCATCTAAAACTAGAGCACTACCATACACATATTGGAAATATTCATCTAAAGCGTCATCACACTCTTCTGGAACATTTGCTAAATAATTATCAAAACTTCCTAGCATTTGATGGATGGTTTGAACAGTGTCTTCATTACGAATGCCAATACGTAAATCTTTGTTTTTTAAAACTTCATAATTCTTTCTAATTTCTTTTAATGTTAAAGTTCCACGATAATAATCTTCAAGAACTTCTTTGGAAAGTTCATCCGCTTGAATAAATAGAGCTGGATAAGCTATTTTCATTTTTTCTGGTACGGCATCTATAGGAAGCATTAAATTAGGATTATCTTGTATAGCAGCGACAACCTGGCCATATAAAGTATTTTTCATTTCTTCATACGTTTTATCTACATAATCTTCTTTTTTTAATTTAAATAAAGATAAATGCACAGCAAACAAAGGACACTCATCAAATAATTGCAATGTGTTATCAAAACCTAAAGCTGATATGACACCACTTGATTCTCCCTTTTCAAATAAAGAACTATTAACACTTTTTCTTAAATTAGGATAACGAACCAAATCCATAAGATTTAATTTATTTTCTCCTAAACGAGCAGATAACTCTTTAGGCAAATATTTCCACGTATAAATCTCTGGATGTTCTTTTAAATACTCTGGATCAAAAGTTTCTTCATCATAATCAATCCATTGAACATTTTTTACATGACATCCTTTTAAATTTATTTTCGTATACTTTATATAAGCTAAAAGAGAAAAATCAATATTTGCATGTGTTTTAGATAAATCAAGTACACCATTTTTATATAAAATAAGTCCTTTCCATTCTTCAAAAGGAATTTCACTTAAATCATATGTTAATAATTCATCCAACAATTTTGTATAGGCTTCAAAATTTTTATACTTTTCAGATTCTGTAATACATTTTGAATTCATAGAGCGGACTATCATTTTAAGCATTTCATAATTCATTTCTCTAAATTTTTCTAACGATATTTTGTTCATTCAAACATCCCTTTCATAAATTAAAAATTTATATTTTTATTATAACATGACAATCATATAGATTTTAAAATTTCTTTTAAGGTTGACATTTCTTCTTTTAAAGTTGTACTTTTTCCATGCCCTGGATAAATTGTCACATCTAATGGAAAGGTTGTTATAAAACTTTCTAAAGATTTTTTCATCTCTCTATTACTACCACCTAAGTCAGTACGGCCAATGGTACCTGCAAAAATAAAGTCTCCTACAAAAACAACATTATCTTTTTCAAAATAATAAGAATATGAATCCATGGTATGCCCAAAAGTTTTAATTTTCCTAAAGGAAAAGTCTCCATTCACTTCGTTTTCTTTTAACCCATAATGTTCTAATAAAGTATTTAAGGCACCAACATGATCAAAATGGTGATGAGTTACTAAAATGCCAACAACCTGATAAGGTTTTAAAAATGATAAAATTTTTTCACTTTCATCCCCTGGGTCTATAACTATGGCCTCATTTTTTTCATTTGTGAGAATATAACAATTTTCTTGTAATTCGCCAACAACTAATTTATTTATCTTCATCTTGCATCCTCCTTTCCTTATTATATAGAAATTATATATAAAAAGAAAGAACTACGATGTGGTAAGTTCTTCCTTACGATTATATTTTGAAACAAGATGTTTAATTTCTCGCATGCCATATTTTTCTAAATTAGCTTCTTTTAAAATTTCATCGCTGCTAATATTTTTATTTTTAAGTTCCTTTTTAATATATTCTTCTGCAATCGAGGACGAAATATGGTCATAGACAAGGACTTTATCAATACGTCCTAAAAGTTCACGAGATAAAAGACCGTCTAAAGATGTTTCTGCGATTTTAGAAAAACCAACTTTTTGCTTTCCTATTATATTGCTTGTTAAAAAGATAAGAGTATGATTAAAACTTATTTTATTTCCTTTATTATCTGTTATAAATCCTTCATCCAAAATTTGTAAAAGTAAGTTTAATACAGCAGGATGAGCTTTTTCTATTTCATCAAATAAAATGGTCGCATTAGGTTCACATTTTAAACTTTCAAAAACATAAGGTTCGTTATAACCAACATATCCGGATGGAGCACCAATTAATTTATTAATACTTTCTTTACTCATATATTCACTCATATCAATTCGTAAAAGCTTCGTTTGTAAAGTTTTACTCACAATTTTAACAGTTTGTGTTTTACCTACCCCACTAGGTCCCAAAAGTAAAAAACATTGAGGTATTCGTTTATTTAAATTTAAATTTTCTAATAATTCATTTAAGACTTTATCTTGTCCTAATAGGTTAGCAAAAAGATTTTTTTGTAATCTTTTTTTGATTTCTTTTTTACTTTCTTTAATATTTCGATGTGTTTTAACTTCAATGACATCTAAAATATCATCCTTAGTTATTTTTAAAAGTTGGGAACTTTTATTTTTTCCTAAGTTTGCTTTAATTTCACTTTCTAAATTGGCCTCTTTTATGGCATTTTCAAAATCGCCTTTTTTTAAATAAACTTCTTTTCTTTTACGAGTAAGTTCTAATTCATTGGTATCTTTTTTCTTAAGCGAATGTTTAAGTTTCACTTTAGAACACACAGAATCAATAAGTTCAATTGTTTTATCAGGATTACATTTATCAAAAAGATATTCGTTGGCTAAATTATAAAAGTCATTGAGATTTTGATTAGAAATTTTAATGTGATAATGATTTTCAAAACAAGGTGTGACCGCTTTTAAAATAATTTTCATATTTTCTTCATTAGGTTCTTCTAATAAAATGTGTTCGAATCTTCTATCTAAAGCTTTATCTTTTTCTAAGTATGTATGATATTCTTCAATTGTCGTGGCACCTATAATTTTTAAGTCTCCTCTTGCTAGATATGGTTTTAAAATGTCGGAAGCTGCAATAGCACCTTCGGCTCCACCCGCATTTTCCATCGTATGTATCTCATCGATAAATAAAATAATATTCCCTTCATTCATCACTTCTTTGATTATTTTTTGCAGACGCTCTTCAAATTCACCCCGATATTTTGTTCCTGCAACTAAAGTTCCCATTTCTAAGGCTATCACTTCATAATTTTGTAATTCCTCAGGAACTTCTTTCTTTTTTATTCTTCTTACAAGTTCTTCTACTAAAGCTGTTTTGCCTACTCCCGCTTTTCCTATTAATAAAGGATTATTTTTTTGTCTTCTTAAAAGGGTTTCCAAAAGAAGTTTCATTTCTTTATCACGACCAACAACTTTTTCATTTTTATTAACCATTTCATTCATTCGTAAGCCAACTTTATAAATTTCCAAGTTTTTTTTACTTTCTTTAGAAAAAGTTTCTTTTTTTAAATAGTTGTATACCTCATCAAACGGTACATCCATACGTTCTAAAAGACGATAGGCAATTCCTTCTTCTTCGTCAATCAATGCTTTTAAAAGGTGTTTAGGAGTCACGTTTTTCTTACTTTTCTCAGTCGCGTCTAGTAAAGCAAGTTCTAACACGTCACGAAGCATTGGGGTATAAAGGTTTAATTCTTGGGGGTGGCTGGCCATCCCGATGGTATTAATGAGCTCTTCTTTAAATAAATCATAGGTAATATTATATTTTTGAAGAAGACTCGCAATATCTTCATCATATTTAAGTAAAGATAATAATAAGTGTTCTGTTCCCACATAAGGATGCCTTAGATTATAACGTTCTTTTTCAGCATTTTTTAAGATAATTGAAACTTCGATACCAAAATTTTCAAACATAAAAAATCCTCCTTAATCATTCTATGAATGTTATGAGGATTTTTTTCATTATTTATACAACTTATTTTTATTCCAAGAAAAAAGTTTGTCTGAATAAGATTTCAAACAAACTTTAAATTATTATACTAACCATAAAATGGTAAAGATAATAAGCAAGCATACTAACATACCTACGAAGAATTTCCAAATATATTTAAGCCATTTTTTATATGGAATATTCATATAAGAAAGACCAAATAATAAGAAAACACTAATAGGAGTTACGAATTGAACAAGACCATAAATGGTTGTATAAATTAAGAAAGTAATATTTCCTTCTGTTCCTGTAAAGCTTCCGATTGCATAGCTTAATGAATAACCAATATAAGCAAAATCAGTATTAAAGATTGATGCAATAAAGGCTTGTAAAGAAACAACAAATGGATTAAATGAACCACTTAATTTACCAATTTCATTTAAGATGGTTGTAAGTATTGGAGACCAATAAAGAAGTACAAACATCATGTAAGCTAAAATTAAGAATAAAGTAGGTTTAATCATTACTTTAATTCCTTCATAAGCATTTGTTAACATATCATTAAATTTCATTTTAGAAACAAATTTAACAACAAGAATAGTAATAGCTAAGAAAATAGAATAAGTAAATAAATACCAACTACCAAATTCAGGGAATAATTTAGCTGACATATTAGGTAAAGCTTCTCCTCCGAATAAAGAAGAGATAATAGCTACATCACCTATTTTAATATCTTTCATCCATTCAAAGAAATTATCGAAAATTTCAAGGCCAAAGATTTTTGTACTAGAACCTGTTGATTTATTCCAGTAAACAAATCCTAAAACGGCTAAAACAAATAAAATGCCAAACATTACAGCAACTGGCCAAATTTTTGCTTTTCCTTTCTTTTTAGAATCTTCTACATAGAAAGCATCGTCTTTTTCCTCTTCATTACTTTTTTTAGCTGATACTAGTTTTTTAATATATAAATAATTAAAGAAACTATATAATGCATAAGCTAAGAAAGCAATCCCAACACGAACACCTAATTCTGTTGTTAAGGTAACCTCAGATCCTCCATAACCAATATAGTTAACGAAAGCATCTAATCCTTCTGTACCAATTGTAGCGCCTAAAACACCTACTAACATAGAACCAAACGTAATCGCAAAAGAACTTATTTTGTCTAGTCCTAATTTACGAAGTATAGTAATTAAAATAGGCATAAATACAATTAACACAAAAGTATTATTTAAAACAGATGTAAGTAAAACAATAACAAATGAAATAATTAAACTTACAAGAATCTCTTTACCTTTAAAAGCTTTAGCAAGACGATTAACAAATTCTTTATATCCCTCTGTTTTAGATACAACTCCATAAAAAACTCCAACCATTAGTAAAAATCCAATTTGTATAGCATAGTTTTGAATGGCATAACTAAACCCATAGAATAAATGAGCAAGTCCTAAACGTCCCATTTCACCTTCTGTAAATGTTGCGCCACTTGAGAAAGTTCCTGTAGGAATAATCCAAGATAAAACAACAACAAGAAGTAACATAATACCAATGATTTTTACAAGATCATGTTCTTTAAACATTTTCTTCATCCTAATCCTCCTCCATTTAAATTATAGCACAAAAGTTAGCATTTTAAAGACCTTTTAAGGGTTCGTTTGATGAAATTTATGTGAAAAAAAAGAAGATTAATGATGAACCTTCTTATATTTTGTAATTTTACCCTCAACTGGGGCACATTCGGCAAATAATTCTTTAACTGGAACTTCTAAAGCATCTGCAATATCAAATACCGTTCTAAGTTGAATTCCTTTATGTGCATTTTCTAATTGACTAACGTAATTAGCCGTTTTATTTATCATTTCTGCAAAGGCTTCTTGTGTAAGTCCTCTTTCTAAACGATATCTTTTAATATTATTTGCTAAATTAAGCATTTTATCATAATGATTCATTCACAACACCCAGATTAATTGTATCGAAGATAAAAGACCGATAACATTGACCGTGGGTTATAGTTTATTTTAAAAAAGCCCTATTTTAAGGAGTTGGTAACTATATTTTATAAAAGGGGACTACAAAAAGAGCTACTCAAAAATAGCTCTTCTAAAATTAATACAATTTTGCTCCAGCTGGAATATTATTATCAATTTGAATTAAGTTTAACCTTTCTTCCCCATTTTCTTCATGAACACAAGAAAGAAGCATTCCACAAGAAGATATTCCCATCATCGCTCTTGGAGGTAGATTTAAAATAGCAATTAAAGTAGAACCGATTAATTCTTTTGGTTCATAATAAGCATGAATACCACTTAAAATAGTTCTATCAACACCTGTACCATCATCAAGTGTAAATTGTAATAACTTTTTGCTCTTAGGAACAGCCACACAGTCTTTTACTTTAACAGCTCTAAAATCGCAAGCACTGAAGTTATCAAAATCAACATAATCTTTAAATAATGGTTCAATGACAACTTGACTGAAATCTGTTTTTAATTCTTCTTTTATAGAATTAGTTTTAATCACAGATTCCCTGCTATTTGTGTTACCTTTTTTCATGGTTGGGAATAAGACCACGTCACGAATAGATTCTTGATTATAAATAAGCATCATCAAGCGGTCTATACCAAAGCCTAAACCAGAAATAGGTGGCATACCTTGCTCCATAGCTCCCATAAAGTCTTCATCAAGTTCCATAGTTTCATCATCACCTTGACTCTTAGCTTTAGCTTGTTCTTCAAAATTAGCTCTTTGTATTTCTGGATCAACTAATTCAGAATAAGCATTACATATTTCTGTACCACAAACAACAACTTGGAAAACATCAACAGCGTTTTTGTCTTCATCATTTCTTCTCGCAAGTGGCTTTAAAACAGCTGGATAATTATAAAGAATCGTTGGTCCAACAATGTTTGCTCTAATTTTTTTCTTATAAACAAAGTCAATAATTTGACTAATAGATTTATATTCATTTAAATCTTCCATAGTAAATAATCCCTTATTTATAACAAGTTCTTTTAATTTTTCAGGTTCTTCAATTTCTAGGAAATCGTCACCTAATAATTCTTTCATAGCAGCAATATAGTTTATTCTTTCCCAATTACCATCAAAAGATAATTCATTACCACGATAATTAATTGTTGTCGTACCAATAAGTTCTAATAAAGCATTTTTTATAAAATCTTGGAAGAAAACAATAGTATCTTCAAAATTCCAGTATGCAACATACCATTCTACTTGCGTAAATTCTTGAAGATGTTCCGTATCCATTCCTTCATTACGGAAGCATTTTGCCACTTCATAAACACGGTCAAAGCCAGCAGCAATACATTGTTTCAAATATGTTTCTGGTGCAATTCTTAAATTCATATCTAAATTTAAAGCATTGTGATGAGTAAAAAATGGTTTAGCAGCAGCACCGCTTACAGCAGTTTGCATAATAGGTGTTTCTACTTCTAAGAAGCCATTTTCTCCTAAATAACGATGTAAAAAAGCATAAAATTTACTACGTCCTAAGAAAACATTACGTGATTCTTGATTCATAATTAAATCGACATAACGGTTACGATATTTAAGTTCTGTGTCTTGTAGACCATGAAACTTTTCTGGTAATGGTCTTAAGGCTTTACCTAAAAATTGATAGTCTTTTACGCGTAAAGTTTTTTCGCCTGTTTGAGTAGTAAAGATTTCGCCTGTTGCCCCAATAAAATCACCAGAGTCAATTAATTTTTTGAAGAAATCATATTTTTCTTCGCCAAGTTCATCAACTTTTAGTTCTAATTGTAAGTCTCCTTCTAATTCTCTAATACGAACAAATGATAATTTTCCCATTTTACGCATAAAGATAATACGACCACAAACACTAATATCTGTTGTACCATCATCTAGCATTTTGGCTTCTTTTAAAGTATGAGTTCTTTTAAAACTATCTGGATAAGGATTACATACTTTAGCTATTTCACTTAACTTTTCTCTTCTTACTTTTTCTTGTTCCGTTAATTCTCTCATAGTTTTACCTCTTTCCATAAAAAAACAGTTACTCATCCTTTAAGGACGAATTAACTGTTAAATCCGCGGTACCACCTTAGTTCATATTGTTTTAATATGCTCTTTAAAGTTTTTATCGAAACAACCCGATTAAGCTCCTGTAGCTTTTTTCATTATTTTCTGCTAATGAGTTCCACCAACCCTCATCTCTCTTTGAAACAGGACAAATAACTACTTCTACATTCAACACTTTTTATAACGGAGCTACATAACTCCCAAATGCACCTCAATTCTCGCATAAAAGAAATGGTTTGTCAATCTATTTTAATTATGATAACAGTATCTAAACAGTCATTTTATATTTTTTCACCTAAATGATATATGTCTTCATAGGCACTTATTTCTCCGACTTACATTTCAAGGTTTTTATATATTTTATTTTGACACGCATAGATGAAGGTAGAATTAACGCCTTTCAAACCATTCATAATTTTCTTTTATTTAAAAAAATACGGAAAATTTCTCTCATCCGTATTTTAATTTATTAACTCCTCATCAGAGCTTATTACCTTCTGGCAGAGGCGGAGAGAATCGAACTCCCATCAAAAGTTTTGGAGACTCCTATGCTACCATTATACCACGCCTCTAAAAATCAAAAGCAAGTTCATTATAACATACCTACTGGGATATTTCTAGTATTTTTTTAGTGTTTCCAACTTGCTTATATAGTATATTATTATCTAATTCAGATTAACTATTTCATTAACTAAATCTAACTATGTTTTTTTAGTTTTAAAACCTGTACTAATCTTTTTTCTAGTTTAGGTCTAACAAATTGTTCTTCTAAATATAATACACTTCTTTTATATTTTCTGTAAGCAAAATCATAATTACCATTTTTTATAGAATTTACGCATACACTCACAACATTTTCATATATAAGATTATATATTTCATTGTTATTTTCAAGTTCATTTATAGCAGTAACAATAATAGGTGCCATTTGATAATAATGTTCTATGTCTTCTTTAGAAACAAATTTATCTCTAAACCATCTCAGTATCAACAATTCCTCACACTTATCAGAAAATTGCCCCATTTTATGTCTCATACAAGCCGTTGTTAAATAACAACTACAATCTGTTGAGGTTTTTTCTCCATTAGATTTTTCATTAATTGTAAATGTGCCTTTTTCATAATTAATATTAATATGTATTGACTCATCATGTGGTTCTTTTGGATCACTTCCATAAATATTTACATGCCCTTTTTCATCATTACCATTGACATTTACCCATGTTCCGCCTTCTGTTTCTTTTGCCATTTTAAAAATCTCCTTTAAAAATAGTTATTTTATTAAGTTCTTTTACACCATATTCTACATCTTCTGCATAATCAAAAACATCTTTATCTTCATAACATTGATTACAAAAATCTATAATTTTTTCTAAATTATCTAAAGAATAAATACATTTGTTATTATATAATTCATATTGTTCTAAATAATAATCTAAATAATGGGACGCTTTAATTTTTAAATCGTCATTTTTAGTATACCTAGTAATACATAATAATGAACAAACAATTTTTCTAAACAAATCAAGAATTTTTGAATCTTTATTCATAACGACTCCTTTCTGCCAAAATATTACATACTTTTTATATTAAATGTCAAGGTTTTCACCTTTTTTATTTTTTCACAATTCATTTGAAATGATAAATATTTATTCAAAATATTTAATATAAGAAATATGAAAAAATTTGAAATCCAAAAAAATACAAATAATCATTTCAAATTCTAATACATAAATTTTATATTCTGGATATATTAATATTTAACAAAAAAAGTTAAAAGATTAACTTCCCTAACTCCTGGTGAATTGTAATCTTGCTTCATTTATTCAATCGATAAGAATTCGCAGCAATAATTTCTTGCGGAGTCATTAACTTTTTATTTTTCTGTTTTTCTTTCAAGACTGAATTGTAGTTATCCACAAAACTTTTATAATTATCAATTCCATATTCTTTTATACAATCTATTACTTTTGAAAGATAGATTTTATTGTATAAATTATT
>CAKOQM010000041.1 GCA_934101275.1 uncultured Bacilli bacterium | reverse complement strand
GTTTTTACTTGTCTTAAAAGTAAGTGACATAAATATAAGCCATTTTTAATATCACTGGTTTCATTATTATAATAATTGATTTCTAGATTAACATAGAATTCATCATTTTCTAAGACAACATCTGCCTCGGAATTGACGATATTTTTGTTTATTCCAATACTTGGATGAATAAGTTTGATATCTTTATCAATCATATCCACAGGAATACCTATAGCTAGACTTATGATTTTGCGAAGATATTCTAAGCCTACTTTCTTCTCGGTAAATAATTTTTTAGCTACCTTATCTTTTAGCAAAGGAAACTTAATTTTTTCTTTTGTTGTCATATTTGTTGTCATATATTTAATCCTTTCATTTGCTGTCTTTTCGAAAAAACTGCCCTTATTCTACATATAAAAAATTTATTTGCAACCGATTCGACAAAACATGTCAAAAAAAGACTTTTAGCTTTTAACTAAAAATCTTTGGTAAAACATAACAAACAATAAATAAGGTTACGGCATAAGCTCCAGTAAAAGTGTAAGCCATTTTGTTCTTATCTACTTTTGTAAGTTCTGAGAAGCCATGGAATAAATTGATTAAATAAAGAAGGCTTCCTAAAATTAAAACGATTAAACATAACCACATATTAATATACATGAGAATCAAAGCAGCCAAAGTTATCACTGTTGTAATAGTTGCTGCACATCCTACTAAAGCATAAGTTTTTTTAATATCAGACTCTTTTTTTAAAAGTGTTGTTGAAATAAAATGAATAAGACCACCTAATAAGAAATGATAAACCACCATCATTAGTGTTGCAATGAAAAATACTTTAACAGGTATTTCTACATTCTTAGTAACACTACCAAATAATGAAGAGGTTCCATAAATTATGGTATAAATATTATTAGCCCCTTCTTTTGCAAATAAGAAAACAAAGAGACCAAAAATAACAGCATTTAAAACTATCATCACAAGACCCAAGTTAAATTTACTTCTTTTTGCATAATCTTTCATTGTGTCTAAAGGTTTTGTAAACATTCCCTTTAAAACTTCTAAGTAATCATTTACCATCGTATTGTCGGTAATAACTGTTTTTTCCTTTACCTCTTTTGTCTCACAATCACATGTTTTTCCTTCTTCTAATTTTTTTCCACATTTTGTACAAAATTTTGCCATTTTTTCTTTTTCCTTTCTTTTTACCATGTACTAAACCGACTTACCATATTATAAACTTCATTTAGTTTATAAGCATTGTCGTAATAGTCGTACGTTAAGGTTGATGAATAAGAACTTTGACCATTTTTTTCTTTTTCATCACCTGTAAAACTTTTATAATCAACTGTATAATCATAGTTATATTTAACAGTAATTACAATTTTTCCTTCTTCACTTAATTTAACATTTGATAAGGTAACACTTGTTACATCAAATTTCTTTAAAGTTAAATCTTCTTTTGTTAAAGCATTATATAAATCCATATAATCTTCCTCTAAAGAAGAAAGATTTACATTATTATATGCATAATTTTCTTTAATACTATCCCAGTTTTTCTTAGCGATAATATTTTCATAAAGATTTGAAATATCCTCTTTTACTTGATCTTTTAAAGTTGTTACCATATCATCAGTCAAATTACTTAAAGAAACTTGAACTTCATATTGATTACTATAATTTGTTAAAGTTTTATCATCTTCAATAACCATCTGATTTGGTAACGTTGTTTTAATATGAATTGTGGAAACAAATAAATTTGGAATCACGTAAACATCTAGTCCCTCTTCGTAAGAATCACTTTCAATAAATTTGGGATCAACATCCGTTCCATTAATATTAAGTTTACTATTTTTAGGAACCTTTATTTCAAAATTCTTTAAAATTTCAACACCTGTGATAGAATAACCATTATTTGTTAAAGTTTCTACTTTCCAATCATCAAAGAAAAAATATTTCTTTTTATCACTTTTGTTTAAAGTAGCTAAAAGTGTTTTCTCGTCACCATTTTCTTTTTTCACATTGATTCTCACAGTAGCGCTTTTCTTATCATCACTATAGATAACGTCTTCTAAACTATAACTTTTAATATCTTTAAAACTATTTTCTTCTTCATTATAAACCTTCTTAAACTCTTCTAAAGTAGTAAAAGTCGTATCACCATCAATACTTAATGATTTATAAATATCTTCCAAACTATTTTTCTTTAAAGAAGCCATATATCTATTGGTAACTCCTGATGGTCCAAGCATGAAACTTGTATATTTATAAGCACCAAAGAACAAGCATAAAATAACGACAACAATAATTAAAACTTTCTTTTTTTCTTTGCTCATAGGCTGTCTTGTTTTTGGCGTTGTCGACGTTTTCTTATTTTCTTTTACTTTTGTTCCACATTCACCACAAAAAAGATCATCTTTTTTTAGCTTCGCTCCGCATTCACTGCAATACATTATCTTTCTTCACTCCATTCCTATACTATAATTATAAGAGATTGAAAAAAAAATAACAATAAAAAAGTGAACTTATTGATATTTGTTCACGATTTTATTCATATAATACATTTTATGATCTAGCTCTCGGATATCCTTGGCATAACTTGTCATTTCTTGTTGAACTTCAATTGGAATTTCTTCTTTGAATTTATAACGGATTTTATGATCAAGGCTAGCCCAGAAATCCATTGCCACAGTTCTTACTTGAATTTCTGCTGGAATATATTCCACATAATTTTCTAAATATACAGGAACAAGCAAGATTAAGTGATAACTTGTATAACCTGATTCTTTAGGATTTTCAATATAATCTCTGCGCTCTTTGATGATTAAATTCGTTGAATGACTAATTAAAGAAACAATATCATAAACATCTGATAAGAAGGATACAACAATTCGAAATCCTACTACATCCATAATATGTTTTTCAATATTATCTTTAGAGTATGTATATCCTTTTTTCTCTAATTTTTTCTGAATACTTGGTAACGTTTTTAATCTTGTTTTAACATGTTCAACAGGTGTATAACCATGTTTTTTTTCAAAAGTATCAAGTAATATATTAAGTTCTGTTTCTAACATTTTTTGAGCATATTCATATTTTGTATAAAAATTATTCATCTATTTATACCTCCACTAAAAATAAAAACAAAAAAAGTGCTATAAAATCTAACACTTCTTTGTTCAGTTATTATACAAAATTTTTCTATTAAATTCAATGAAATTATTTTATAAACAAACACAAAATATAAAAGGAAAAATTCTGTACTACTTCTCGTTATGCTTCAAATATGAATTATTTTGTTTCTTCTAATTTAGCTAAGACACCTTTTGTTGTTTCAATAGCTTTTTGTCTTACAGCATTAGCGGCATCTGTTAAAACAGGTTCTCCTTTATCCTTAACATAATTCACTAAATCTTTAGCGCTTTTTTCGATTTCTTTAGCTTTTTTCTTTGCTAAATCTAAAATCTTTTCTTTATCTAAGTCTTTTAAAGCCTCTTCAATTTCGTCTGTTTTAGCAACAACGTATTCTTTAACATCATCCATATCAATATCACGAGCTTTGTTAACAAGCTCATTCATTTTAGCTTTTAAATCGGCTCTTGTTTCTTCTCCCTTTTTAGGGGCAAATAAAATTCCTAAACCAGCACCTACGGCTGCGCCGCCTAATAAAGCAGCCACTGTTTTTTTCTTCATTATTCATTCCTCCAATAATAATATTATATCCGCTTTCTTCTTTTTTTTGTATCTTTTTTTTAGGATATGTCAAGTAATAGTCAAAGAAATAGGTCTTATCCAACAAATGCTTTATCTTTGTCTTTTTATTTTTCTTTACAAGTAAAGAGAATTCTCGATATAATGTTTTTATTGAAAGGATGTTTTAAATGTTGTTGTTTTGTCGTTATGTTTTACTTTTTTTTGTTTATTCATTTTTAGGTTGGTGTCTAGAAGTGGCTTGTAAACTTGTTTCTGATCATAAGTTTGTTAACCGAGGATTTTTAATCGGACCTTATTGCCCTATTTATGGACATGGGACTTTAATTATGACTTTATTATTAAATCGTTATTTAAATGATCCTGTGACACTTTTTATTATGATCATTCTTTGCTGTTCTTTACTCGAATATTTCACAAGTTACTTTTTAGAAAAAATATTTCATACTCGTTGGTGGGACTACTCAGGATACCGTTTTAATATCAATGGCCGTATTTGTCTTGAAACTATGGTTCCCTTTGGTCTATTCGGACTATTCATCATGTATATAACAAACCCTTTCTTTTTAGGGCTCATTAATAAAATAAGTACACCCATCTTAATTTCTCTTACGATTATCTTACTTGTTGTTTATTTGGTTGACAATATTATCTCCTTTAAAATCATTAAAAATATTCAACATGTTGGAGAAGCTATTCAAAAGAAACAACTTATTAAAAAGGACGATACCGAAAGGATTACAAATTTAGTAAAAAAACAAGTGGAAGATTCTATGAAAACATTTGAAAGAAGAATCGTTCATGCTTTCCCTCACTTACAAGTTATAAAAACAAAAGTAAAAAAAAGAAGAAACTGAAACTACTTGGTTTCTTTTATTTCTTCTTTTAAAACAGCTTCTATTGTCTTTAAGTAGCCTTCATGGCTATTTTTTAATTT
Source organism: uncultured Bacilli bacterium (assembly GCA_934101275.1). Lineage (GTDB taxonomy): Bacteria > Bacillota_I > Bacilli_A > RF39 > UBA660 > Ventrenecus. Next base: position 6,214 of record CAKOQM010000041.1, on the reverse strand, counting down.
ATAAAATTGTAAAATACCATAACCAGGATATTCATTTCCTTCCACCATAACAGGTCCTTTATCCGTAAAGGCAATATCCCAACCAATATAACGTACTTGAGGTAACTTTTTCGCCGCCTTTTGACACATATCAAAGGCTTCTTTAACACCTGGGATTTTTACTTCTTTAAATTTTTTATGGGTTAGAGGATGTTCTTCGTAAACGTTACCATAATCATCGATAACATTGGAATCGATCTTTCCTTTTTCATTTAGACTAAAATATAAATCATTCGTGCAACCAATAATTTCACTTTCATCTTGGTTAATCCGAAAAGCATTTCCAACTAAATAAACCTTACTGTCTTTATATAACGTACAAATTCTTAAAGAACATACCACATTTGGATTGATTTCATTAACTTCTTTACTTTGAATGATTTCTTCTTCTAAAAGATACTGTTTTTGGTCTAATAATTTTTTATATAACTTTTTTAAATCTTTCTCTTTAGACACTTTAATTTTTGTAATGCCATGACCACCATAACCAACAGGGTCTTTTGCAAAGACAACCACGTGTTTTTCTAAAAACTTTTCAAAATCGTCAAAAGAAGTTTCTCTTAAATCAATAAACTCTCTTTTTAAATACTCTTTAAAAAGCGTATTAAATAAGATTTTGTCATGTAAAACAATCTCATATTTATCGTCATTTAAATAAGAAATTAATTTATAGAAAGACTTCGTTGTAACAAATGTTTTCTTTTCTTCTTTGGTTAGATTGTAATAATCCCCACGAAAATAATCGGTATAACCCACTCCTCTTGTTAGGATATTATAATACATATCCATTTTAATTTTAAATTTTGAAGTATGATTATCATTCGCCATTATCTCAATCATTTTATTAAGTCGCTCTTTATTGGTTCCTTTTCTTTTGTTCATTAACCATTTATAAACTGAGGTCATAAAATCATCCTTTCTTATTTGTAAACTCTTTTATTTTGATTTCCTATTTCAATTAAAGCTTCGGCAATCCCGGTATTTTTATCACGTGCGACTTGACCAATCGTTATATCATCTCCCAAAAGAATGACATCATCGTTCGGTTTTATCATTTCATCTACTTGAACCATCATCATATTCATACTTACTTCGCCCACGACAGGATAAAATTTGTTTTGAATCATTACCCTTTTTGGACATACGCCATTGGCATAGCCTACGGGCAAAACGGCAATGTACATATCTTTTTTAGCTTTATATGTCGCACCATAACCAAGATAACTCCCCTTTTTTATTTTTTTAATTTGAATACTATGGGTAATAAAGCGCATCGCAGGTTTTAAATCTAAAAAGACGTTAAGGGTGGTGGGACTTAAATGCCATATTTTTTTAAAAAAAGCATTTCTTTCATATCTCAAATAATTTTTTAAGCCTTTTTTACTTTCCACTGGGCATATATTATAGCCATAAAGTAAAATGCCAACACGAAAAGTATTAGCAAAAGAAGGCTTTTCATGGATAAGCAAATTAACACTGGAAAAAATATGCACCATAGGAATTTCTTTTAAATTGATTAAACGTGTTATTTTCTTGAAAGAGGCCATTTGTTCATCATAATGTTTATCAAAAATACCTGTGGTAGCTAAATGGGTATAGATTCCCTCAAGCTCTAAATAATCTGTGCTTTTAATCAAATTATAAGAGGTGAAAACATCTTCTTCGTCTTGGAAGCCTAATCTTCCCATTCCCGAATCAATCTGTAAATGAAGTTTTACGGGTTCGGTTATTTTTAAAGAAATAAGATTCACCAAATAATCATAACTAGGTATCGATAAGGTAATATGATTTTTAATGGCTAAGGGAAGTTCTTCTTTAAAAACAGGTTGTAAACATAAAATAGGAATTGTTTCATGATATTTTCTAATTTCTAAAGCTTCACTTAAATAAGATACAGCGATATAATCGGCTCCACCTGAAACAACGCTTTGAATAATCTCTGCACCATGGCCATAACTTTGATTTTTTAAAACCGCGATCATATAATCATAATGGGCATATGTTTTTTTGATTTTCTTTACATTATGTAAGATACTTTCGGTATCAACTTCTACATACGATTTCACAGTAACCTCCTATTTATGTGTTTCTTGATAATAACTGTAATCAGCCAGTTCCCTTGCCACATTTTCTAGTTCGTCATAGTTTTCATCCATACCTATCTCAGATAAATAAAAAAGTAAATCTTTATTACTTTTCACATTTTGATAAGGAATGTGATACTCTTCTAAAACTTCTTTTTGATAATTCGTTAAATATAAATTGTCTTTGATATGAATTAAAGTATTTTTATGAACCATATCTTTAAAATCTTCTTCTTTCATTTTTAACACCACCTTTATCTTATCATATTTTCCCCCTTTTGGGATATATTATAATGTAAGGTGAGAACGATGAAAGATAAATTAAAACATTTGGGGCAAATTTTTCTGCCTTTAGCTATTGGCGGGATGATAAGTTTCCTTATTAAAGGTAACATTATGGATTATGAGACGATAAACAAGCCTTTTTTAGCCCCTCCTAAAATTTTGTTCCCTATCGTTTGGACATTCCTATATCTTTTAATTGGCTTTCTTTATTATAAAAATAGACAAGTCAGTGAAAATAAGGAAACAGCTTATCTTTATTACCTGGGTTTATTTTTGAACTTTATCTGGCCTATTATTTTCTTTTCCTTTAAACTTTATTTACTGGCTGTTTTTGTCATTTGTCTTTTAACAGGATTTACGTATTTACTTTTTTTAAACTATAAAAAAGAAGGTCCCCAGACAGGTAACTTCCTTATTCTTTATTTCCTTTGGCTTTTATTCGCCACTTATTTAAATATAGGCATCTACTTACTTAACTAATCTTTATTCTCATAAGCGAGTAAATTACGGATATCTTTTTCCGATAAGCTTTTTAAGTATGTATTATCGTCCATATCCTCTTCTATCATTTTATCAGATAGAAGTTTTTTCTTTTCTTGTAAAGCCAAGATTTTTTCTTCAATCGTTCCTTTACAAATGAATTTAATAACTTCAACACTCTTGGTTTGGCCAATACGGTGGGTTCTATCCGTAGCCTGATTTTCGGCTTGAGGATTCCACCACAAATCAAGGTGAATCACAACATCGGCACTGGTTAAATTAAGACCGGTTCCCCCACTTTTAAGCATTATCAAGAAGACATTGGTTTTATCTTTATTAAAGGCATCTACTAAAAGTTGTCTTTTTTTACTTGGTACTTCCCCATCAATCACATAGGTTGTGATACTTTCTTTATTTAAAGTATCTTTCACAAGATATAAAGCCGTTTTAAAGCTTGTAAACAATAAGATTTTATGACCGTTTGAAACCAATTCTTTAATCGTTTCAACTAAAGCTTCTATTTTAGCACTACCATCTTTATAATTTTCATCATAAATAGAAGGGTCAATACAAATTTGTCTTAAACGCGTAAGAAGAGCTAAAATAATCATTTTATTTTTGATGAAACCACCTTGATTAACGAGTTTGTCCATTTCATCATTAACTCTTTTTACCTCAGCAGCATAATATTTTTTCTGCATTTCATTTAAATCAATAAAAATATTATTTTCAATCTTATCCGGTAAATCTTTAATAACATCTTTTTTCTTTCTTCTTAGAATAAAAGGTTTAACTTGTGCTTTTAAGTTTTTTAACAATTTATTTGTATCTTCATCAAAATCCTTAATATGATACTTTTGTTGAAATTTAACTAAATTAGAAAGGAAACCTGGCATAATAAAATCAAAAATACTCCATAATTCTACGATAGTATTTTCAATAGGTGTTCCCGTTAAAGCCATTTTTGTTTCTGCGGTAATACTTTTAACCGCTTTCGTTAAACCTGTTTTAGGGTTTTTAATATTTTGAGCTTCATCAATCACAAACACTCTAAAAGACTTGGTTTCATAAATATCTAAGTCTTCTCTTAATAAGCCATAAGATGTAATGTAAATATTACCATCATAATTTTGTAAAAGATCTCTTCTGTCGTTACGATTACCCGAGAAAACTTGAAAAGATAAATCCGGAGCAAATTTATTAAATTCATTATCCCAGTTATAAACAAGTGAAGTCGGACAAACAATTAAAAATTTATTGTCTTTATTTTCTTCATACATTTTCTTAATAAACATAATCGTTTGTAAAGACTTACCAAGTCCCATTTCATCAGCCAAGATTCCTCCAAAGCCACATTTACAAATCATTGACAACCATTTAACACCACTTACCTGATAGTCACGTAAAGTTTTTAACTCTTTGTCTGTAAAAGAAACTTCAAAGTCTTTAAAATCTTTAAACTGTTTAATAAAGTTTTGAAACATAGAATCGGTTTCAATAATATCATATTTCTTTTCTTTTAAAGAATCTAAATAAAGAGCTCGATACTTGGGAATGGTTCCACTTTCCATTTCCTCTTCTGTTAATTCTAAATCGTCTGTCAAATTTTTTAGTTCTTGTAATCCTTCTTGTTCTAAAGATAAGATATCCCCATTTTGTAAACGATAATATTTTTTCTTATTTTTCATCGAAGCTAAAATGGCATCTAATTCATCATTATTAATATCCCCTAAATCGAAATCAAAGTGAAGAATTTGATCTTTACCAATACTGAAATGGGTAGCCACTGAATTATTCTTTAAAAGATTCGTATTTTGAAGTTTTTCAGAAGTATAAACATTATATTTACTAGAAAGTTCATCTAAACCCGTATCCATAAATTCACACATCAAGTCAAAATCATCTAATAAAAATAAATGATTGAGTTTATGAAAGCCATACTTTTCTAATACAGATACGGTTTCATTTTCGTATTCAATATCTCTAATAATGTTGGCAACATCATCAAAATAAGAAATTTCTTCATTATTATAAATAAACTTAGGAATACAATTAATATCATTTTCATTTAAGTCAAAGTAAAATTTAACCTCAGGTTTTTCTTCCATCACAATATCTTTAACCGATTTATCAAATTCTAAGTTTGTTTTAATGGCTCTTAAAACACTTTTTTGAAAACTCGGAAAATCCTTCTCATCAAAAACAAGCGTATTCATATTATTTTCCACAAGTTCTTTTAAAAGCAACCGTTGTTTTTTATCTAAGCGATAAATGTCTTTACCTTCTTGCCAAACGTATTCCCCATCATTCGTTAAAATTGTCGTTTTTTCTTTCGTCATTATTTTTAAAGTATATTCATGATTTTTCTTAGATAAATTGGATTTAAAAGGAAAACCATTTACAATGGGTGACACAAAATTATTTTCGTTTAAATAAACACCCTCAGGATAAATCGAAAAAAGTTCTTTAATATCTTCACTGTCCAAACGAATGCCATTACTGTAGTAATAACGAGACTTTAAATTATTAATATACTCAATAAAATGAAGAGATTGATTGCTAAAATAATGCTTTTCAGGATCATATTCAAAATTGGTACCAAAACGATAGTTATATTCATGTTTCAAAGCTTGATAAAAGCCACTAAACTTACTTAGTAAGGCATATTTTTTTTCTTGACCAATTTTGGCCTTAAGATTTATTGTTACGCCATATCTTGAATACTCTATACAAAGATTAGGAAGAACAAAAACTTCTTCTTTTCTTGTTAAAGGTTCTGCGTATTCCTTTTCAATAAGTTGAAATAACCGGGCGGTTTTTTGTTGAACCGTTTTTTCATTTTTAGAAGATAACAAGGTATCGGAATAACAAATTAAACAAGCCGCGACATGTTTACAAGAAGATGTTTCAATAAACTGAGGACATGTACAATATGTTTTTTTGATATTTTTATTTCTATCCGTATCTATTTGAACCACGTATTTACGGTAACTAGACTCGGACTCTACTAAAAACTGTGATTTAATATTTACAGAACCTGTTGTACTCACATGTTCAATATAATCTTCATTATAACTTAAGCCTTTATTATAATCAGAATTATTAACCCATTCCAAAATTTTTCTTTTTACTTCATCCATAATGATTACCTCCTAAATAGGGCACTGATCTTATTGTAGCATAATGTATTACAGAAACAAAGAAAAAGGACAAAAAAAATCAACCCTAAGGTTGAACTATTTTTCTTTAAATGGTGGCTCCAACGGGAATTGAACCAGTGACACAAGGATTTTCAGTCCTCTGCTCTACCGACTGAGCTATGGAGC
>CAKOQM010000040.1 GCA_934101275.1 uncultured Bacilli bacterium | reverse complement strand
GTTCGGGGGGGGGGTTCTTCTTATAAATTAAGTAAATATAAGGAAAACAAAGAAAGAAACAAACTTTTATATTTATTCTTAAACATATTTTTGTTAATACTAACAGCTAGTTATTTTTATAAAAGTTATGCTTTATATGAAGAAAAGAAAAATTTTGATGCCATTAATGGAACAGTGGAAGAAGCGGGAGATATTTATTTTGCTTATTATGTGGATGGAATTATTTCAAGGAGTATGCCCAAACCAAACACAGGTTATACTTTAGATGAAGAAAAATCAAACTGTAATAATGGAGTAACTGTATCATTTGATTATGGCACATGGGAAGCTAAAGTAAATTATACGAATTACAATGCAACAACAAATACAAGAACAAAATGTACGTTATATTTTAATAAAACGTCTAAGACAATTTCAACCGTCTTAGGTAATATTGAAGTAAACAGTTATATCCCCGATTTTACAAAGTCAGCTTGTGATGATTCATCTTGTGAATCTCATGAAAAAGGTATTTTTGAAACAACCGATTATGATGGGAATCCGACGTATTACTATCGTGGATCTGTGGAAAACAACTATGTTAAATTTGCAGGCTATTATTGGCGAATCATTCGTATTAATAGTAATGGATCTATAAGGATGATTTACGATGGAACAGTAGCACATAATAATGGAGAAGTATCCGAAGATCGTCAATATAAAAGAACGTCTTTTAATGTTAACAATAACGACAATATGTATGTTGGCTATATGTGCACTTCGGGTGATGCTCATGGGCTAGGAACCTCATCCACGATAAAAACGACGAATGATCAATTTTATCAAGATAAATTATTAAGTTATGCTTCAAAAATAGATACCACAGCCGGTTTTTGTGGTGATCGTTCTACTTTAAATTTAGAATCGGGTGTTGGAACAGGAACTATTTCAACCTATTATAAAGGATATTTAAGGATTGAAGAAAGTAGGCCAACCCTTATTTGTGAAAATGAGTTGGATTATTATACGACCTCAAGTGCTTCAAACGGTAATAAAGCTTTAACCTATCCCACAGGTTTAATCGCGGCCGATGAAGTGATGTTAGCAGGCCATGCAGGCGGTGTATTTAATGGTAGTTATCATCATGAAAAAATTAATCGAAGTTCTTTTTTATTTACGGGTAATCATTTTTGGACAATAACACCGGCTGGTTATTATAATCCGTATGATTATTCGAATTTTACTACTATGGTACAATTTGTTTTAGATTTGGGCGGTTTTGGCGATGATTTAACTTATAACTCTCGTGCATTTCGTCCTGTTATCAATATTCGTTCTGATGTAAAATTAACGGGAAGTGGAATGAAAGCCGATCCTTACGAAATTCTTTAAAATATGTAAAACTTATGACAAAATTTCAAAAAAAATTGACATTGATTATACAAATTAATATACTTATAGTATAAGAAGGGTTGATGGATATGAAAAGAAAATATACTATTTCTTTGATTATAGTCTTTATCATCTTCCTTGCTTGTTTGTTTGTTTTTTTTGAATATCGTAATTATAAATCAAATAAAAGTTATAACGAAGCTCTTACTTTAGTTACAGAAGAGCTTTCTATAAATTATATTGATGGAAATAAAATAAAATTGAATGAAGAAAGTAAAAAAATAGAATTTTCAATTACAAATCATTCCAATGATACCAAATACTATTATGTGAAATTAAAAGATATCGTAAATGCGGATAATGCTAGTTATACCTTGAATGCGAATAATCAAGCTTTTGAAAGCTACACGTCCTCATTTTCTAAAACGCTTTTAGCGAGTCGTATTGAGATTAAACCTCAAGAAACACATCGTTATACGATGACTATAGAAAATAAAGAAAAAAAAGAAATAACATTTGCTTTTGAAATCGATGCTGAAGAAATTGATAATAGTTTTGCTAGTGTTATTTTAGAAAATAATTCAATTTTAGAAACACCAGATAAAGATGGATTAATCAGAAAAGCAGAACAAGACGGAGATGTTTATTATTTTAGGGGTAATGTTTTAAATAATTATGTTACCTTTGCGGGCCAATTATGGCGTATTGTCAAAATAAATGAAAATAAAACGGTTAAATTAGTTTTGAATAATGTTACGGAAGCTATGATACCTTTTAATACGAGTGATTCTTTAGGTAATACAAACTTTTTGACGAGTAATTTAAATGCACAGTTAGAGGCGTTCTATAATACCATTTTACTAGATCAAGACAATCTTATTTCAAGTACACGTTATTGCTTCGATGATAGTGTGTCTTTAGATGAAAATAATCATATTGAGTTTTTAGCGTCACAAAGAATATTTCAAGAGCAAAATCCTACCAATGCTTGTAATGGTACCTCTTTATCCAAAAAGATTGCTACTTTAACCGCGGATGAAGTATTATTCGCAGGTGGTTCTTTAAATGAAAATAAAGACTATTATTTATACGTTCCTAATTTACAAAGTTCTTGGTGGACAATGACACCAAATAAGAAAGAAAATGGTAAAACAAACTATATTGCTGTTATGTCAAATGGATCTTTAGTAAAAGATATTCAAGAAGATGCAAGTCTTTTTCTAAGACCGGTTATTACTTTAATTAAAAAAGTCAATGTCATCGGGGATGGCACCAAAGAAAATCCCTACGTGATTGTTTCAGGCTCTTAAAAAAATGTCAAAAAAATGTCTAAAATGAGAAAAATAGCCAATTAAGATGGTTATTTTTTTCTTTATTTGTTATATTAGTAATAGGTGAGAAGTATGATAAACATTCTAAAAGATATCGTTCAAATTTTAAGTAGTCTTTCCCTAGTGGATTATATTCTTTATTTTGCTGTGGTGGCTTTAATTGTTTTAATCGTGGCCTTAATTTATGTTATTGAAACAGAAAATGAAGAAATAGATGTCAATGAAGAAACAGAGAATAATAAGGAGTTAAGTATGAGTGTTAATAAAGAAAGTGATATTGATTTGCAAAGTATTATCAATACCATTGATGAAAGTCCAAAACCAGTCATTGATTTAACGGCTTACGAAGAAGAACAAGAGAATAATGCTATCATAAGTTATGAAGAATTAGTAAATGGAATGAAGCAAAAAGAAATTCATTATACGAAAGAAGAAATGGTAGATGATGTGATACCAGTTAAAAAAATCACTTTAGATACACCTAAAGAACCAGTGGTTAGTATTTCTAATTTTAACCTAACACCAGGTGAGCCTAAAATTCCATATTCTTCTGAAGAAAAAAATCCTATTGAAGAAAAAATATTTTCTTATGAAAAAGAAGAAGCTTTCTTAAAAGCTTTAAAACAACTTAATGAATTATTAAACTAAGATAGTCTTTTTAGAGATTATCTTTTTTCTTGACGCATACCATGAAAAGATTGTAAAATTTTTCTAAAGAAGTAGGTGAGAAAATGAATCCAGAAAAAGTAGCGACCTTTATTCGGGATTTAAGAAAAAAAGAAGGTTTAACGCAAAAAGATTTGGCTTTGAAATATAATGTGACTTATCAAGCTGTTTCTAAATGGGAAAATGGCAAAAACATCCCGGATATTGCTATTTTAAAACAAATGTGTGAAGACTATGACATGAATTTAAATGATTTACTGGATGGAAAAAAAACAAATAAAAAAAAGAAATGGTTACCTTTTTTAATCATCTTTATTTTTTTACTTTTGGTTGGGATATTAGGCTTTTTAAATCTTAAAAATGATAAAGATAATTTTGAATTTAAAACCTTAAATGCCTCTTGCAAAGACTTTAATTTATATGGAAGTATTGCCTATAATAAAAATAAAACAGCTATTTATATTTCTAATATGAGTTACTGTGGAGAAAATAAAGAGGCAAAATACACCAAAATATCGTGTAAACTTTATGAACATCATGATGGTACGAAAGAAGAAATTAAAAGTTCTTTATATGAAGGGGAAGCTATTACTTTGGATGATTACTTAAAAACAATTACTTTTAATATTGACCATTATTCAAATGATTGCAAAATGTATTTAGAAGATGCTTTAGAAGTGGAAATAGAAGCGATAAAGGAAAATAATGAAACGATAAAATACCAAATACCTTTATCTTTACAAGATAATTGTAAACTATAATTTGACATCCTTTTTAATTTATAGCTTTAAACTCTTCTAAAGTATGATACAATAAGAACATAGAAGGTAGGGAGTAAAATGAGCAAAGATTTGTTTATAATTTTAGGGATTGCGTGTTACTTTCTAACAATTATTACTATCACAGGTGTTTTAGTTTTTTTAGCCAATCGTGAAAAAAAGAAGTATCGTCATCAGTTAGATGAATTAGAACGAGATAAAAATCTTATTGTTTCCGCAAGCTTAATGGCTGAGTTTAAAAAAGTTGAACCCTTAGTAGAAGGAAGCGATATGAAAGAAAGCTTCAAACTTTGGCAAAAACGCTTTGATACGATTAAAAATGAAGATTTAGATCGTATCACGGATGCTTTATTAGAAGCCGAAAATAGCTTTAACAGAAAGGATTATAAAACTTTAAAACAACAACTGGCGGATATTGAACTTGATATTTATTTTGTCAAAACAAAAGCCGTTTTTCTTTTAAATGAAATTAAAGAAATTACTTTAAGTGAAGAAAAAAATAGAGAAACGATTACCAAGTTAAAAGCTAAATATCGGGCCATTCTAGCCAAATATAACGATCACAAACAAGAGTATAGTTTAGTAAGTAGTCCTTTAGAATTACAATTTGAAAATGTGGATAAACTTTTTAGTGCTTTTGAAAATGCAATGGAGAAAAAAAGCTATCAAGAAGTAAGTAAGATTGTGAAAGCAATTGATGATTTAACCGGCAATTTAAAACTGGTTATCGAAGAAGCACCAATGATTATTTCTATGGGGAAAAATGTGATTCCAAAAAAGATAACGGAGATTAGTAATCTTTCTAAAAAATTAGAAAAAGATGGTTATAACTTAGATTATTTAAATATTCCTTACAACATTACCGAATCGAGTAAAAAGATAACCGATATTTTTCAACGTCTTAATGTTTTAAATATTGAAGATAGCATTTTTGAACTTAAAACAATGAGTGATTATTTTGATTCTATTTATACAGAATTTGATAAACAAAAAGTATCACGTAAAGTTTATAATGATTATTTACGCACCATACTTCTAAAAATAACGAAATTAGAAAAAATTAATACGACCTTAGAAGGTAAATTAGAAGAAATAAAATATAGTTACGATTTAACAGAAGAAGATGTTTCGATTGTTTTTAAAATTAAAGAAGAACTAAAAGAAGAACATGAAAAGTATGATGAGGTTATTGAACAAGGAAGAAGTAAAAGTACTTCTTATTCTCATTTAGCAAAAGAAATGGATATTTTAAACTTAAAAGTGGCTAAAACAGAAGAAAAATTAGAAACCGCTTTAAGAACTTTTGGTAGTTTAAAAGAAGATGAATTGAGGGCTAAAGATCAACTAGAAGAAATGAAAGAAATTTTAAATCAAGCTAAAAAAGAAATGCGTTCTTATAAATTGCCTCTTATTCCTGAACATTATTTTGTGGAATTAAGTGAAGCCACTGAGGCGATTTCTAATATGGTTTTAGAACTGGAAAAGACACCCATATCTATAAAAGTTTTAAATACCAGAGTTGATACAGCTAGAGATTTAGTTTTAAAAGTATTTAATACCACCAAAGAAATTGTGAAAACAGCTAAAATGGCTGAGACAGCTATTTTATATGGCAATCGTTATCGTCCTATTAATACAGAGGTTGAACTAGGTCTTATTAAAGCAGAAAAACTCTTTTATAAAGGGGATTTTAAACATTCTTTAGAGAATGCTATTAATGCGATTAACTTAATAGAACCGGATATTTATAAAAAGTTAATGGCAGAATATCGTTAGAAAGCGTTAAGTCATAAAAAATCTTGAACTTAACCCTTTTTTTCTCTATAATGGTAATAGTTAAGGAGTACATATGAAAAAAATAATGATTGATTTAGACGAAACAATCTGTTCCCCAAGTTATTTAAAAGAAGTGAATAAATATTTAAATACGGAGTATAAATACGAGGATATCAAAACTTATTTTGTTGAAGATATTATTGAAGAAGATAAAAAACAAGAATTTTTAGATTATTTTTATAAAAATGTAAACGTTTATGATGAAGCAACGGTATTACCGGACGCTATTGGTGTTATTGAAAGGTTAAGCCACTTTTATGACATTTATATTGTCTCGGCTTTTGTAGATAAAAGAAGGATTCAAGAAAGTAGTATAATGGCCAAATATAAATACGAATGGATTTTAAAAAATATGCCCTTTATTGATCCTAAAAAAATTGTTTTAACAGGAAGTAAAGATGTTATTATGTGTGATATTAAAATTGATGATAAAGTGAGTAATTTAAAAGGTTATGGAGAAACAAAATTATTAATTGACCAGCTTCATAATCAAAAATATTCTTTTGAAGAATTAGAAAAATTAAAGATAAAAAGAGTTTATGATTGGCAACAAGTGGCATCCATATTGTTAGGGAGTGAAGTAAAATGATATATTTAGATTATAGTGCGACGACACCCGTAAGCTATGATGTTTTAGAGTCTTATATAAGAGCAACCAGAGATTTTTCGGGAAATCCTAATAGCTTACATAACTTAGGCTTAAAATCGAAAGCTTTAATGAATAGTGCGATTAAACAAATTAGTGATATTTTTAATGTTTTAGAAAGTGAACTTACCTTTACAAGTGGTTCTACCATGAGTAATAACTTAGCTTTAATAGGAACGGCTTTAGCTAATATAAAAAAAGGCAATCACATTATTGTTTCAAGACTCGAACATCCGTCTATTTATAAAATATGTAAATATTTAGAAAGTATTGGTTTTGAAATAAGTGTCGTTGACAATAATGAGGAAGGACTCATTGATTTTGATGATTTAAAACGTTTGGTTAAAGAAGATACCATTTTAGTAAGCATTTGTGCGGTCAATAGTGAAACGGGCGTAAGACAACCTTTAAAAATGCTTCGCCAAATTATCAAAAAGGAGAATGTCAATACTCTTTTTCATAGTGACATGACGCAAGCTTTAGGTAAAGTCCCTGTAAACTTTCATGATGTGGACTTAGCCAGTATTACTGCCCATAAAATCTTTGGCCCAAAAGGAATTGGTCTTCTTTATAAAAAAGCATCGGTTAATTTAACACCTCTTTTATATGGCAGTGGGCATGTCAATATGTTAAATCCAGGAACACCACCCGTACCATTAATTGTTTCTTTTGCCAAAGCCATTCGGCTTGCCACAACAGACTTAGATAAAAGAGAAAACTTTGTGAAACGTTTAAATGAACGCCTTGTAACAGAACTTAGTAAATACGATGGCGTATTAATTAATCAAACCAAAATATCAATTCCTCATATTCTAAATATATCTTTTAAAAATATTAAAGCTGAGACTTTTTTGCATGCTTTAGAAGAGTACGAAATCTATGTAAGTACGAATACGGCTTGTTCTAGTGGTGAATTATCTACAGCTGTGATGGCTTTATATAATGACCGTAAAAGAGCCTCTAGTACTTTAAGAATTAGTCTTTCTTATGTGACCACCACCGATGAAATTAATCGTTTCTTAGGGTGCTTTAAAATGGTTTATCAAAGACTATCTGTGTTAAGTAGGGAGAATAGAGAATGAAAAAGGGGTATTTACTTATTGTTTTTGCGATTATTATGATAGGTCTTATCTTTGGGGGTACCATTTATTTATTTTTAACAGCCTAATAAAAAAATCAGGAGGTTTTTATGAAAAAAATTATTTTAATTAAATATGCCGAATTAAATACAAAAAAAGATAATATAAATATGTTTTTAAAAACTTTAAAACAGAATCTTTTAAAAAGACTATGCAAATATGACACCGAAATTACTTATGATAAAGGTAGAATGTTTGTCAAAACAGAAGACCGTTTCGATGAAGTAGAAGAAATTGTCAAAAATACTTTTGGCATTCATGAAGTTATCACCGGCTATGAACTTTTATCTAACCAGTTAGAAGAAATTGAAAAAAGTACCATCGAATTTATAAAAGATTTAGATTTTACGACATTCAAAGTAGAAACCAAAAGAAGCGATAAAACATTTCCTTTAGAAAGCTTAGAAGTAAGTCGTCGTATTGGAGGATTAATCTTAAAAAATAAAGAAAATATTAAAGTAGATGTTCATCACCCAGAACTAATTTTTCATATTGAAATTAGAAAAGATAAAGCCTATATTTACTATGAAGCCCATAAGGGTGTCGGAGGCTATCCTGTCGGTACTTTAGGAAAAGGTCTTTTAATGCTTTCTGGGGGTATTGATAGCCCTGTCGCAGGATATCTCGCCATGAAAAGGGGCGTTAAAATAGAAGCTATTTATTTTGAAAGTCCTCCTCATACCAGTGTTGAAGCCAAAGAAAAAGTTCTTAGTTTAGCCCATAAATTAAGTGAATATGCTTGTGATGAAATAAAAGTGCATATCATTCCTTTTACCAATATTCAAGAAGCCATTTATAAAAATGTACCCCATGATTATTTAGTTACGATTATGCGCCGAATGATGTATCGTATTTCTGCTCGTGTCGCTTATCAAAATCGTTGTAAAATTTTAATTAATGGTGAAAGTATTGGTCAAGTAGCCAGTCAAACTTTAACGAGTATGAGTGTTATTAATGAAGTCGTTAAAATGCCTGTGATTCGTCCCGTTGCGTGTTTTGATAAATTAGAAATTATTGATGTTTCTAAAAAAATAGGCACTTATGAAACAAGTATTTTACCTTATGAGGATTGTTGTACCATTTTTGTGCCAACACATCCTGTTATTAATCCTTTAAAAGAAAAATGTGAAGAATATGAAAAATTGCTTCCTTATGAATCATTAATTGAAGAAGCGATTCAAAATAAAACAACTGTAAAAGGCATCAAACAAGAATTTGAAGATTTACTCTAAAATACCTTGACGTTCGGGGGGGGGGTATCTGTTATAATCATCATAGGAAGAATATGGTGATTTTTTCGTATCCAAAAAATTACTATTACTCTCTACATTTATAACTAAATGGTATTGAAATGTTATAATGCTTTATGTATTAAGTAAATAGAGTTTAAAACACACCATACTGTTACATACTAAAGAGAAAAGGAGTTGTTCCATTTATGGAAAAAAAGAAAAGAAATATTTTAATTACAATTGTTTTATTAATAGGTATCATTGCTATTATAGGAGTATCCTATGCCTTATGGGTCCTAAACTTAAACCAAACAGGCCAAAATGATATTGTTTCATCTTGCTTTAATATTACCTTCACAGATAAAAACAATATTAACTTGCAAAAGGCATACCCAATATTGGACGAAGATGGAAAGCAACTCACACCTTATGAATTTACAATTACAAATACATGTGATTCTTATGCTTCCTTTAATGTTAACTTAGAAGTACTAAACACCACAACGTTAACAAATAATGATGCGGTTAAAGTTATGATATCATCAAAAACAGGAGCTACCGAAACAGAAATAACCACAAACTTATTATCAAGTTATAAAACCACAACGAAAACCTTAGATAATGCTAAAACAGCATTTAATTTAACAACAGGCTATTTAAATGCCAAAGAATCTAAAACCTATACCTTAAGATTATGGCTAGATGAAAATGTGGGTATGAATACCGAAGGTGTTCAAAATGCAAAATTTAGTTCTAAAGTGGTTATAGTAACAAGTTACATTGAAAAGTTGCCAAAACCTGCTGCTGAAACAATTTTGGAATTAGTTAATGATGCAGATGTTACTTCAACAGATGTGTATACAATACCAGATAAAGCCAATGACAACTGTACCTATACATTAGCGTATGATGGAACAACTGATAATAATTTAAGATATGTAGGTGCTAATCCATGTAATTACGTAACGTTTAATGGGGAGGAAGCAGGTTGGAGAATCATAGGTGTATTGAATACACTTGAAGGAAAAAGAATAAAACTTATTCGAAAGGAATCTATAGGGAAATATAGTTGGGATAATAAAAGCAATTCTACAAATCGATATGGGAATAGTAGTTGGACTACCAGTCCATTAAAAGAGGTTTTAAATAATGGGGTATATTATAATAGAACTTCAGGAACATGTCCCTATGGCGAAAATGGTGCTACAACCTCTTGTGATTTTACAAACAATGGTTTAACAGAAATATCAAAAAAACAAATAGATATGATATCATGGAAATCAAGTGGGCCTTCAAGTTATGAAGAAATAACGAGTGGTTTAGCAAGTAATTGGTATGTATACGAAGGAAATGGGGGGGTGCAAGGACAGGTAGGCTTAATGTATCCCAGTGATTATGGATATGCTGTTGGTGAAAATAGACCTGGAGTACGAAGAACTTGCTTAAGTCGAACTTTGCAGGGTGGTTGGAGTAATTCTTCTTATAGCTATTGCTCAAGTGACAACTGGCTCTACAATTCTGATCAATGGCTCTTATCACGATATTTAGATTTTTCTTACTATGTTTTTTTTATGACGTCAGCTGGTAATATCAGTTATGACTTAGCAATAGACAAATTAGAAGTAAAGCCAGCTATTTATTTAAAACAAGAGGTTTTAATTACTTCGGGAGAGGGTACAGAGTCTAATCCGTACATTTTATCTGAAATTTAATTTTTAAGAGAAACTTATAGATGAAAAGTTTCTCTTTTATTGTGCAGCAAACGATAGTTAGCTGCTGTTAAAACCACGTGCTATGCACGTGCGAACCGAAGAGCGATGTCGTTGTATAGCAAAAATAGCTCTCCTTTTGATATGATAGAAGAGGTCTGTCAGCCAAATCTAAAAATCGAAAGGAGA
>CAKOQM010000039.1 GCA_934101275.1 uncultured Bacilli bacterium | reverse complement strand
ATGTATCAATGTGGTATTCCAAAAGATATGGCTTTGGAACTATTTAAACCACATGTTATTAATGGTTTAGTAGAACGTGGTCTTGCTCATAATATTAAAGGTGCAAAGAAATTAATTGATACGAAAAATGACTGCGTTTGGGATGTTGTTGAAGATGTTATTACCGAACACCCAGTTATGTTAAACCGTGCCCCAACCCTTCATAGATTAGGTATTCAAGCTTTTGAACCTAAACTTGTTGGTGGCAAAGCGATTCGTTTACATCCCCTTGTTTGTACGGGATTTAACGCCGATTTCGACGGTGACCAAATGGCTGTTCACGTACCATTATCAGAAGAAGCAAAAGCGGAAGCCAGACTTCTTATGTTAGGTGCCCAAAATATTTTAAATCCAAAAGATGGAAAACCAATTGTTACCCCATCTCAAGATATGGTTTTAGGTAACTGCTATTTAACCCAAGAAAAAGCAGGCGAAGAGCATGAAGGTAAAGTTTATAAAGATCCAGATGAAGTAGAAATGGCTTATGCAAGACATGAGATTACGCTTCATACGCGTATTGCTTTACCAGCTAAATCATTCAAACATAAATTATTTACAGAAGAACAAATGGATAAATATTTAGTTACGACTTGTGGTAAAATCAAATTCAATAATATTTTACCGGATAGTTATCCATTCATTAGTGAAGCTTCTAAAGAAAACATCGAAGGAATTACTCCTAACAAGTTCTTCCTAGAAATGGGAACAAATATTCCCGAAGCTATCAAAGCAATGCCTTTAACAAAACCATTTGTTAAAAAAGATTTAAGTAAAATTATTGCTCAAGTCTTTAAACGTTATCATACAACTGAAACCAGTATTTTTCTTGATAAGTTAAAAGACTTAGGATTTAAATATTCTACCATCGCAGGTATTACGGTTTCAGCTGATGATATTATTCCTTCTAAACAAAAAGGACAAATCATTGAAGAATCTAAAGCTTTAGTAGATAAAGTTAATAAACAATTTAAACGTGGTATGATTACCGATGAAGAACGTTATAATACCGTTATTGATATTTGGAATAAAGCCAATGATAAAATCAAAGCCGAATTAAAAGAAATGGCTGATGGTGACTATGATAATCCATTATTCATGATGATGAACTCTGGTGCTCGTGGATCTTTATCAAACTTTGCTCAGTTAGCTGGTATGCGTGGTTTAATGGCTAAACCAGATGGTTCTACCATTGAAATTCCCGTTATGTCAAACTTCTCAGAAGGTCTAACCGTATCAGAATTCTTCTTATCAAGCCACGGTTCAAGAAAAGGTAACGTTGATACCGCTTTACGTACAGCAGACTCTGGTTACTTAACTCGTCGTTTAGTCGAAGTTGTTCAAGATATCATTGTTAAAGAACACGACTGTGGTTCTATTCAAGGTGTCGAAGTTAAAGACTTATTAAACGATAAAGACGGTAGTGTTATTGAATCACTTGCCGAACGTATTTTAGGTCGTTATAGTGCTCAAAAAATTATTAATCCAGAAACAAAAGAAGTTATCTGTGAAAAAGGTGCTTTAATCACAGAAAATATGGTTAAGAAAATTACCGCTGCTGGTATCAAATCTGTGGAAATCAGAAGCATTCTAACATGTAAAACCCAAAATGGTGTTTGTCAAAAATGTTATGGTCTTAACCTTGCAACAGGTAACCTTGTTGAAACAGGTGAAGCTGTTGGTATTATGGCTGCTCAATCTATTGGTGAACCAGGTACCCAACTTACCATGCGTACATTCCACTCAGGTGGTGTTGCCGGAGACGATATCACACAAGGTCTTCCTCGTGTTGAAGAATTGTTTGAAGCTCGTAATCCAAAAGGTAAAGCAACTATTTCTGAAATTAACGGTAAAGTTACTGTTATTACAGAAGATAATGGTAAACATAAAATTATCGTGGAAAATGACGTTGAAGCTCGTGATCATGTTACAAACTACAACATGAAAGTTCGTGTTAATGTAGGTGATGTGGTTAAAGCAGGCGATAAATTAACCGAAGGTGTTATTTCACCTAAAGAATTACTTGCTGTTACAAACCCAATCACAGCCCAAGAATATATCTTAAAAGAAATTCAAAGTGTTTACAAATTACAAGGTGTTGACGTTAATGATAAACATATTGAAATTATTGTTAAACGTATGATTAATAAAGTAAGAATCGTAGATCCTGGTGATACGGATTTAGTAGAAGGTTTAAGTGTATCCTTAAAAGAATTTACGGATGCGAATAAACCAGTTATCCTAAGAGGTGGCGTTCCTGCCAAAGGAAGACCAATCATGCTTGGTATTACAAAGAGTTCTTTACAAACAGATTCATTCTTATCTGCTGCCTCTTTCCAAGAAACAACTCGTGTTTTAACTGATGCGGCGATAAAAGGCTCAACCGATTACTTAAGAGGCTTAAAAGAAAATGTCATTATTGGTAAACTTATTCCAGCTGGAACAGGTGCTAAAGAATATAGTGACATTGAACTTGTTCTTCAAAAACAATTTATGGATGATGAAGCAAGTGAAGTCTTAGAAGAAAATCTTATGAGTGATGATGTTGATGATGAAGTATCCGTACCAACAGAAGAAATCATTAATGAAACAGAAGAAAGTACAGAAGAATAAACCTGTACTTTTTTTCTTTGTTAATTTGTAATAACTATAGTTTAAAAAAATACATTAGTAGGGGAAGGTATCATTTTTATGAAAACACCCTTGCTTTATCAATTAAGTGAATTTGACTGTGGTCCCATTACTCTTTATAATGCTTTAAAATATTTATTTAATCAAGACGAAATATCTTATGAAGTTATTAAAGAAATAATGAATATTACTTTAGATAAAAAAGAAAAAGGAACGAGTAAAGAAACTATGAAAAAAATATCCCTTTCTTTAAAAAAATATTTACCCTTAGATATTTTCGTTTATGAAGGTGATAAAGTAATACCAGAAATAATCAAAGAAAATAATAACTCTAGAACAGTTTTTATTTTAAGAACAAAACTTTGGTGTGAGCATTATGTTTTAATTACGGACCTTAAAAAGAATTATTATCTTTGGGATCCTTATTACTTAAATTATAAAATTTATCAAAATAAACAAGTAAAAATTTATTTAAATAAACCTTTATATAATCGAGTAATTTATAAAGACTATTTTGAGAATTCTTCCTTTAATGATTTTACATTAGATCCAATTTCTAAAAGACAATTAATCGTACTTAAAAGGCAAGAGTAGCTTTTTTTTGATTTTAAATGAGTTGCTAAAATGAACGAATATATGATATAGTGTTTAGAAAGTTATGAGATTTTTAACGCAAGGTAAAAATTTTATAACGCTATTGTACCTAATTTTTGATGATAAAGTCATAAGGGGAAAGTATTATTTGTCTTTTTCTGATTTTTAGATATTTTTACAAATTTTATGGTAAATAATAATAATTAATTATACTAAATTACCCAATTTTGGATAAATTTACCCCTTACCCCTAAAGTATGGAATCCTGAAAAAGTGTAAAAATTGTTAAATACTGAGTCGATGAATATCATATTGAAATGAATAACTAAAATTAGTTGAACCACATTTTTTACATTTCAGCTTATGAAATTTTCTTGATGTTGTAGATACAAATTCATTGTTTAGTATTTTAGATATAAGTAATCTACATAATCTAATATTTTTTTTCTTATTCCGATTAGATAGTAATCCATAATGTTTAATTTTAATAAAATTATCGGGAAGTACATGAAGTAAGAATCTTCTAATAAATTCTTCACAAGAAATGGTCATTTCTTTAAATTTAGAATTATCTTTATAATCTTTATATTCAAAAGTCACTTTATCATCTTCAACATTTTTAATTCTTTCATTTGAAATAGCAACTCTAAAAGAATATTTACCAACATATTCAATAACATTTTCTGCTTTACCTTTAGATGGCTCTATGTAAGTAATCCAAGTTTTGTTATAAAGTGGTTCAAGAAACTTGTTAAAAAATTTTAAATCATAAAACTTAGTATTTAATTTATCAAATTCATGTTTTAAATAGTATAAAAACTTTCCTCTAAATAATGAACCCAAAACTTGACTTTAAAAAGATAATCTTTATCACATTTTACCCAATGATTATTCTTTAATCCACAACCAGTTACTATTGAGTGAATATGAGGGTGAAATTCCATAGTTTGTCCCCAAGTATGGAGAATAGAAGTAATACCAACTTTAACACCTAACCATCTAGGATTTTACATAAATCTAGGATAGATGAAGAAGTAGCTTTAAATAAGATGTCATAGCATATCTTTTGGTTATATAAGAAGATTTCATTTAATTCATAGGGAACAGTAGTAATAATATGAAAGTATCTTGAATCTAGTAAATAGCTAGATTCTTTTTGAATCCACTTTTCACGAGCATAGCTTTGACACATAGGACAGTGTCTATTACGGCATGAATTATAACCAAAGTATTCTTCACCACATTCTTCACATGTACATATATGATAACCAAGCTCTTTAGTACCACAGTTTCTTATAGAATTAAAAACTTTCCATTGTTCTTTAGATAAGTTATGTTTTTCAATATAATCATCTCCATATTTTAGAAATATATCTTGAATAGTAAAGTTAGACATATTTACTAACCTCATTTAAAGGTAAATAGACATCTCTAAAGTTTTCAGCCATATGAAGATATATAGAAGTGGTATTGATAGATGAATGCCCTAAAATATTTTTTAATTCCCAAATATCACTACCATTTTTAATAAACTCAGTAGCATAAGAATGTCTAAGCGTGTGGAAAGTAATGGAATTATCTAGATTATTGTTTTCTTTGATTTTTTGAAAAGCTTCTTTAATACCAAAAGAACTTATGCATGTATCTTTAGTTGCTTTATATTTTCCTGGAAAAAAATAATCATTAGTTATTTTATCTTTATTTTGAATCCAGTATAATCTTAAAAGCTTTAAAGTAAAATTTGGTAATGGAGCATACCTTTCTTTATTGCCTTTACCTATAATTCTAATTTTATGTTCCTTACTTAAAATATCAGAAATTTTCAAAGAAGCAACTTCGCTTATTCTAAGGCCAGAACCATAAGCAAGCATAATCCAGATTTTATGTTTCAAATTAAATTCAGAATTAAACATTTTAATGAAATCCTGTTTAGAAATAATTTTAGGAAATCTAGATGGAATCTTAGTTTGAGGGAGTAAAACATTACTAAAATTTTTATTAAAATTAACTAAATAATAATATTTAATTGCCGCACGATTAACATTAATCGTAGCAGCAGAACAACCAATATTAATAAAGTTTTTCTTTAAATACTCTAAAATATCATCTTCATTTAATTTTTCTAAATCCTTTCTCTTATAATAATTTTTGAATCTATTAATACAACTTAAATAGTTCGAAATAGTTCTATCTGAACATTTTCTTAGTAATAATAGATCTTTGACTTTTTGCATATCCTTAGTCATAAAAAATACCTTCTTTCTTTAATTTGTTAAAACAAAAATCACAAAAAAGGCTTTATTTAATTTATAAAATGTATATAATATAAGTAGCACTTGATTTGTTTTTTGTTTTGAATGACATTTATACTAAACTCAAGTGCTTTTTTTGTAAATGAACATTTACTTAAAACCAAAGACTTTTTGTCAGAAATTTGGTACAATTGTAGTGTAATAAATACAATAGTTTATTTCTTATGTTGTGTTACATACTAATCTTATAGGAGTGCATGGTAATGATAAAAAAGAAAAAAATAGGTATTGGAATCATTATTGTTATAGCAATTGCGAGTATTATAAGCATATCTTATGCCTATTGGTTTTTATCATTTTCTAGTACCAATTCTAATAAATTAGTCACAAGTTGCTTGAGTCTATCATTAACAAGTGAAAAAAATGATATCAATTTAGATAAGGCATATCCCATATTGGATGAAGAAGGTAAGAAGTTAACGCCTTATAGTTTTACTATCACAAATACATGTGATTTATTTTTAAGTTATACGGTTAATTTAGAAATTTTAAATGATTCGACAATGCCTTATAAATATATTAAGGCTATGATAAATAATGAAGCGATTACAAATTTAAATGATTTAGAAGATAATGTAACAACTTTAGATAATGCATCGATTTCTAAAGTTCTTGTTCCAGGATCACTCGGTACAGATGATAGTGCTGACTATAATATAAGATTATGGATGGATGAAAGTGTAACCGCTGAAGATACTGATTCTATGGGCACAAAATTTCTAGCTAAAGTAACTATAAGTGCTCAAAGAAGTAATTATAGTCCAGTAGAGCAAGGATATGATACTTTAGCTGATGCGATACTTGCCAATGAATATCAAACAACCCCAGAAATATCTAAGCAAAAAATAGCAATTAAACAAGCTCCTGATTTTAGTAAAACAGCTCCAATTCTTGTTTGGAGTGAAAACAAATCAACCTATTTGGATTATATAAAATCGACGATGCCACATCCTGATTTGGTAGCGTTGAAGGATAAAGATAAAAGATTTGCTGATTTAACAAATGAAAATATATTTCCTTTAATCGGCACGGGCTATACTTTTAATTCCTCTACAGGACTACTAGACATTCAAGATGCCAAAAGACTAGATCCTACTACATTAAATTATACTGGCAATACAAAATATTATTTTTGCAATTCTGGTTTTGACACGAACAGTTCAGATGTCATTAAAATATGGACTAACCAAATTAATTGTTCGAGTATAATAGAAATAACGAGTGTTCAAATGGAAGACGGTGAAATAACAGGCTCCGGAGGTTCTACTATTAAAATACGAAGGTATTTAATAAATGGTTATACTATTTCACAAAAAGAAAATGAAAGTGACAAATCGGATAAAGGACTTTATCAAATGGAAGATAATGATGGGATTTCTTATTATTATCGTGGTTCAGTAAGTAATAATTATGTGAAATTTGCTGGCTTTTACTGGCGCATCATTCGCATTAATGGTGACGGTAGCGTAAGGCTCTTGTATTCAGGCACTACTCCAAATGCAACAGGATCAGCTTTAACTAATAAATTAGCAGTTCCTTATAATTTAGTAAAGAACAATCCAGCTTATATCGGTTATATGTATGGCAAGACTTTGAATGAAAGCACTAATCAATCAAATGCAAATGAAATCAACAGTAATTTGAAAGAAGAAGTAGATAATTGGTATGTAAATAACATATCAAATACAAGTAATGAAAAAGTTATTGTTGATCCCGGTTTTTGTAATGATAGAAGTTTTTATCAGGGCGATGCTATTTCAGGTAATTCTTATACTTTTTATAATACTTACAAACGTTATCGAGTTTTATTTACACCTCTTTTAACATGCTCTAATACAAACGATTTATTTACTTTGTCTAATAGTTCAAAAGGTAATAAGGCTTTAACTTATCCAATCGGCTTAATTACGGTAGATGAATTAATGCTTAGTGGATATGCCTTTGGCTATACCAATAGATCTTCTTACACCTATAGTGGTACTGGTTATTGGACCATGACACCAAGTTATTATGATGGTGCCGCTGAAGCATCCAGAGCATATTCTTTAAGTGGAGTGGGATCTTTAAGTAGTGCCACTCATGTTAATCAAAATGTTGCTATTCGCGTGGTTATAAATATCAAAGGAGATGCCAAAATAAATGGTGGTATAGGTACGGCAAGTAGTCCATTTGAAATTGTTGTAGAGTAGGCGATACGAAATGTATAATAGGTACAGAAAAAAATATGTCTAATTTCGATTAGATATATTTTTAAAATATAATTAGCACTCTGTATTGACAAGTGCTAATTATAGAGGTATAATAGTGATGTTTAAAAAGGAGGGATAAAATATGTATAATGAAAACAATGAAGAATTAAAAAATGTCTTAGATAAATATGGACGTGATATTACTAAGAATGCTCGTGACAACAAAGTTGACCCTGTTATAGGTCGTGATGAAGAAGTTAGGAATGTTATTCGTATTTTATCACGTAAGAGTAAGAATAATCCTGTTTTAATTGGTGAACCAGGTGTTGGTAAAACAGCAATTGTAGAGGGACTTGCCCAAAGAATAGTAGCAGGAGATGTTCCTAATAGTCTTAAAAATAAAACGATTTGGGAACTTGATTTAGGAGCTTTAGTGGCTGGTGCTAAATATCGTGGTGAATTTGAGGAACGTCTAAAAGCTGTTTTAAAAGAAATTGAAAAAAGTGATGGCAACATTATTATGTTCATTGATGAAATTCATATGATTGTTGGTAATGGTGCCGAAGGGGCTATGGATGTTTCTAATATGTTAAAACCTATGCTTGCACGCGGTGAAATTCATTTAATTGGCGCGACTACTTTAAACGAATATCGAAAATATATTGAAAAAGATGGAGCTTTGGAAAGACGTTTTCAAAAAGTTTTAGTATCTGAACCAACGGTTATGGATACAATTACCATTTTAAGAGGCTTAAAAGAACGGTTTGAAATATTTCATGGAGTTACTATTAAAGACAGTGCCTTAGTCGCAGCGGCTACTTTATCCGATAGATATATTACAGATCGTTATTTGCCAGATAAAGCCATTGATTTAGTTGATGAAGCTTGTGCCACCATTAAAATGCAACTCGATTCTGTTCCGGTTCCTCTTGATAAGTTAACCCGTAAAATTATGTCTTTAGAAATTGAACGTCAAGCTTTAAAGAAAGAAAAAGATGACTTATCAAAAGCAAGAGTTATGAAAATTGATGAAGAGCTTTCGGACTTAAAAAAAGAAGAAAGTGAAATGCGGCATAAATGGGAAGACGAAAAAGGTTTAAAAGATAAAATAAATCAAAAAAAGAGTGAATTGGAAAAAGCTCGTTTTGATTTACAAAATGCTGAGAACAACTATGATTTAGAGACCAGCGCTCGTCTTCGTCATGGAACGATTCCTAAACTTGAAAAAGAATTAGAGGAATTACGTAAAGAAGAAAAGGAAGGTATTTTATCTGACATCGTTGATGAAGAAGGTATTGCCTCTATTATTTCTAGATGGACAAAGATTCCGGTTTCTAAGCTTGTTAGCAGTGAAAAAGATAAGCTTCTTCACCTTTATGACCGTTTAAGAACAAGAGTCATCGGTCAAGATGATGCTTTAAGAAGAGTAAGTGATGCGATTTTAAGAGCGAGAAGTGGTATTAAAGATCCTAATCGTCCTATCGGTTCTTTTATCTTTTTAGGACCAACGGGTGTTGGTAAAACTGAAGTAGCCAAAAGCCTTGCTTATGAACTTTTTGATGATGAACGTCATATGATTCGTATTGATTGTTCAGAATATATGGAAGCCTTTAATGTTTCAAGACTTATCGGAGCGCCTCCAGGATATGTCGGTTATGATGAAGGTGGTGTTTTAACCGAAGCCGTAAGAAGAAATCCATATAGTATTGTTTTATTTGATGAGATAGAAAAAGCCCATAAAGACGTCTTTAATATTCTTTTACAAATCTTAGATGATGGTCGTCTTACCGATTCCCAAGGAAGAACGGTTGACTTTAAAAACACGATTATCATTATGACAAGTAACTTAGGTAGCGAATATATCTTAGATAATGAAGAAAATGCGGAAGAAAAAGTTTTAAATGAACTTAAAAATAACTTCCGTCCAGAATTTATTAACCGTATTGATGAAATTATTGTCTTTCATTCTTTACATAAAGATGTTGTGGGATCTATTTTAGATAAGATTATTGGTGAAATTAATAATCGTTTGAAAGATAAACAAATATCTTTAGAGTTAACCGAAAAAGCACGTCAAAAAGTTATCGATGAATCTTTTGACGAAAATTACGGAGCTAGACCTATTAGAAGATATGTTACCAAAAACATTGAAACCTTACTTGCTAAATATATGATTGAACAAGACTTAAAACCAAATGATGTTTTAATCGTTGACGCTTCAGAAGATAACTTTACGATTCAAACAAAATAAAAAGAAACGTACTTAAAAAAGGTACGTTTTTTTGGTTATATAAAAAATAAACGAGCATACATCTTAGTATGAAACTAAAAATATTTTTTCTCCTTTTCTTTTTTTCTATTTTACTTTTTCTTATGCTTTATCAGCTTAATATTAAGGCGAACACCGTCTTTGAGCCTGTCACCAAGGTAAAAAAGAACGTTGTTATAAGAAACCCAACAATAAAAAATAAAGTCTTACAAGAAGCTGTCGCAGAAGAAATTCAAAATAGTAAAGCCCATCTTTTTAAAACATATCAAGATGCTTCTTTTTATGTAGAGGGTAGTGTTTATGAAACAGAAAATTATGAATCCGTTTTTTTAATCATCGAAACTTATGTTGGTGGAGCTCATCCTCGTCATGACATAAAAACATGGGTTATTCATAAAGAGAGTAATGCGTTTTTAACACTTGATGATTTGATAAATAAGGATGAGAATTTTCTTAAAGACGTTAGTCAAAGTCTTCGGGGAGATTTACTTTTATCTCCTAGAATAACAAATGCTACCTGGCTTATGGAAGGTACGCGGCCTTTAAAAGAAAATTATGAAAATTTTGTCTTAGAAGAAAATAAGATTATTTTTATTTTTAAAGAATATCAAATTGCTCCTTATGCAAGTGGCCTCATTAAAGCTTCTTATGATTATTTTTGGAATGAATAAAGTGCTAGTTTAGTGAATTAAGATTATAAGCTTGTATTTACGGGAGTACTACTAAAATATTGTCTTTAACTTTATCTAATGTAGGCAACGTCCCTTATAATAAAATAAGAAGAATTTTAAAAAGAAAGATAAGAAAGGTTTGGATAAAGATAACATCTTAAATGTTTTGAGTTCTAACACAGTTGTAGAACATGACCAAAATAAGGTTAATTATAATTCAGAATATGGGTTTATAAATGCTGGGTGCTGCCAGCATTTTCTTAGAGATTTAAAAAAGGTAGAGATTAATATTCCAGATAGAACATGGTGTAAAAATCTAATATCTTTATTTCAAAAGTTCGACTATACGAGAAATGAATTAATTGAAAAAGGTATGGAAGCATTTAGTAGTGATGATATAAATGATTTTATTTTAGAAATAGATCAAAATTTATTGCCGGGATTGGAAGAAAATGAAAAAGATTCAAAGCCATATTACACTGAAAAAGAATTAACTTTAATAAAACGAATTATGGAATATAGAGACAATTATATTTATTGGATTTTGGACTTTGATATACCTTTTACAAACAACTTAAGTGAAAGAAACTTAAGAGGTGTAAAATCTAAGATGAAAGTATCAGGCCAATTTCAAAATATAGATAGAACATCCGATTATGCCAATATAAAAAGTTATATTGAGACTTGTAGAATATATGGTGTGAATGAGTATGAAAGCTTGAAAAGACTAGTCGAAGATAATCCTTATACACTAACTGAACTTTTAGAACTTAAAAAATAAGCAAAATTGTTTATTCTTTTAGTCGTGGGCTGTAAATAATAACATTAAATCTGCCCATTGAAAAATTGACAAAAATCTAAAAAAATAATATAATTACGTGGATTATATACGTTCTTAAATAAAAAATTTGAAGATAGGAGGTTGATAAAATGCTAAAAAATGCTATAGCATATATTTTAAGAAAAAGAAATAGAACAATTATAGT
>CAKOQM010000038.1 GCA_934101275.1 uncultured Bacilli bacterium | reverse complement strand
TTACCGCGACATGAGTAAGTTCTACAAAATCAATTTTCATATACATCACCTGTGGGTATATTATATGATATTTTAACCTGTTTTGCAAATTTATCCCTTTTAAAAATGGCAACCATATATTAATTTGTATAAAATATACTAGAACTTTATATTGAAGATTAAAAACAATATGAATAATAACCTGTCATAAAAATACACTTCTAAAATTGATATTCAGAAATATGTCTACTTTTTAAGAGTTTTTATGTAAACGCATATTGTTCAATATTTAAATCATTATTTTTTCATGTTATTATATATTTAAGGTGAGATACGATATGGCAGGATTTATTAATAATATTAAGAGTAATATAATGTTTGCTCAAGCAGACCACTTGGTAAAAACAGGAAATTTTTCTAAATATCTTTCAAATGTAAAAAGTGGAAAATTTGATATTAAAAATGAAAAAATAAAACAACAATTTAAAGATTTTATTGATAGCGAGTTAAAAAATTCACTACATCAGGCATATATTTATATTTTACCTTTTCAAGATAAACTTTTTTTAGCTAATATTTATCCTGAATATATGAATTTTGATACCGATCCATTACAATTGTGTTACATATTCAGTTGGAATCTAAAAAATAATCAAGAAATGGAATTAATAAAAAAATTTATTGAAGATAATAATTTATATTCTAAGTTCGGAGATAATTTAAGCGATTATATTTATCATAATTACCATCGTAATGATTTTGAAAAAGAAAATTCACTTTTATTTCTGAAATATTTAAAAGAACTTGGATATAAGCCCTTTATAAAAATTTCTGAAAGAGATGCCAAGTGTTTTACTGAAGAAATGCAAAAAAAGCTTATTGATAACGATTTAATAACTGATGAATTAGCTGACAGATTGTGGACATACAGTACTTTTGAAAATAAAAAATTTAAAATATTAGATTCTATTAAAAACATGAGTCGTTCTTATAGGTTTTGGAATTATATGGACACTAATTCTGTTATTAATTTGAATTATACAAATGTAGCTAATATGGCTTATAGAGATAACAAATATTTAGCTTTAACTAAATTCGGGCTTCCGACCTCAAACTTTATTAAAAATAATTATATAGATAATTTTAGAGAAAATGGTTATCTAGAACGAAAAGAATCTGAATTTTTAGTATTACTTGCAGATAGATTGTCAGAAAATGATTTTGGACTTTCTCAATCTTGTTTAGGCTTTATTAAAGTTTATAAAACAATTACAGAAAAATTATATTCAGATAAGTCCTTAAACAGATATTACACCGATTATTATTCAATATTAAAAAAGATTCCTTTAAGTGCGTTTAACAATAATGGATTAGATATCAGAGCAGCATATTCAAAATATTGCGGTGAATCGTGTCGTGCGTTATTAGATGAATTAAACATAGCTTATGATTTGAAGTTAAATCCTCTAGATTATGGTTATATCAAGCTTATTGAGTGGGTAAAAAATTACGATGATATTTTTTTTAAGTATGATATTAATAATGCGTATGATGAATCTGGAATAAAAATCTCTTTTGTCCAAAAACTTTTTGATGAACTTGACTGGGAAAAACTTATTTCTTTGGATTATTCTGTTTTTTATCCTCAGTTATCGTATGCTATATATGTATTAGATAAATATAAAACTATTTCAAACGAAAAAATAAAAGAAACCTTTAAAAATATATATGCTGACAATAGAAGTATAAAAACACGGGATGAGGTTAATTCGTTATATGAAAACGCAATTAAACTTTTATTTAATGAACTTGATTGGGAAGACATCATTACTCTTAATTATCACGATATTAAAAATATTTTCTCTGAAAATGATGTTTACATACTAGATAAATATAAAACTATTTCAAGCAAAAAAATAAAAGAGACCTTTAAAAATATGTATGCTGACAATAGAAGTATAAAAACACGGGATGAAGTTAATTCGTTATATGAAAATGCAATTAAATTTTTATTTAACGAACTTGATTGGGAAGACATCATTACTCTAAGTTATCACGATATTAAAAATATTTTCTCTGAAAATGATGTTTACGCACTAGATAAATATAAAACTATTTCAAACGAAAAAATAAAAGAAACCTTTAAAAATATATATGCTGACAATAGATGTGTAAAAACACGGGATGAAGTTAATTTGTTATATGAAAATGCAATTAAATTTTTATTTAATGAACCTGATTGGGAAGATATCATTGCTCTAAATTATCACGATATTAAAAATATTTTCTCTGAAAATGATGTTTACGCACTAGATAAATATAAATTTTTGAAAAATTATAGTGTTAAGGATAGCTTTATGCGTTATTATATTCAAAATAAAATTCCTATTGAAAAAATCGATTTTCTTTGTGATTTGATAAACAGGTTGAATTTATCAAACTCTGTTGAATTAGTCAATTTTCAAGGTGCCATATTTGACGAGTTGTTAAAAACAGATGAGCCCCTAAAAAAGTTTGAATCTATTGAAAAAATATTTATTAAAAATAACATTCCAGTTTTTGCTAAAATATTTAAGTGCTTTCAAATTTTATATCCTGATTTATCAAAAAGTTTTAACTTTAAAAATCAAAAAATTTCACCGGAACTTGCAAAATTAGATTTTCATGACACTAATTTAGAAAAATTGAGCAAAAATATTCAGCCAAATGACATGCGTTTACAAGTAATATTTAATGATTTATTTCGTATTTCGCTTGGCTCTAATAACCATTCTTTAAAAGAATATATCAGAAATATTGAGAATGGTAATATCTTATATATTAGTCTTTTATCTGATAAAATAACATATGATGAGTTGTCTACTTTACAAAAACAAACTTTGGATATTTTTATTAACCATTTAGAAACTTTGTTAGATAATTCCAAATATAAACTTAATGAAAATTATAATAATTTATCTTCCTTTGATAAAATAGAAATGTTAGGTCAGTGCTTTAAAATAACATCAAGATATGATTTACCAGATAGAATAGTAAGACATTTTCTATATTTTGCTGGAATTAATTCTTTTGAAGAATTAAAGGATAAAATTAACAATGTAGTCACTTCTAAAGATAAAATTAATCAAGAAAGAGGAAAAAGATTAGAAAATGCTGAATTCATTTTAGAAACCAATGATTTTATTAGGGGTGTCGGTAGTGAATTAGATTTAATTAATAGCCTTAATATGGGTAATGTTTGTAAAGAATATCTTGGTTCTATAAAAGGAACATCCTCTTCAGATTCTACCCCTTTAGATATTGATTTTTCAAAAATAACATTTAAAGAAGATAATAAAACGAGTATTGAATGTACTCCTTCTAGAAGTGGAGGATATGGTGATTATTATATTGTTATTAAACATGATAATCCAAATATGATTGTCAGTCGTGATACAACTGGTGATAAAGACGTTGCCTATGACCCAGATAAATTTGAAATGTTTAAGACATTAGCAGATAATCATTACGGTGTACGTACAGGTATTTCTTCAACAGATATAGATTATATTATGATTGACGGAGATAATGATATTTCCAGATTAAAATTTGAAATTGCTAAAAATGGCTTTTATATTCCTGTTGTTAATATTGAAGGTAACCTTTTATATACTGTTAGTGAATATAATAGCCTGAAAGAAAAAATGAATGGTCTTTCTTATTACGATACGGAAAATTATAAATTATCAACTGAACATTTGTATTTCCCTGGTATTGATAAAATAATTGCAAATATGCACGAAGATAGAGAACGTCAAATAAAAAAAAGAAGTGTTTTACAATCTACTATAAAAAATATACTTAGTTCTAGTAATCTGGGTATTGATAAAATTAATATGAAACCCACTCCAGATTTATCTGACAACAACGTTGATTTAATTGAGATTGGTTCTACTTCTAGAGGCACTAATGTTCCAAATGATTCTGATTATGATTTTATTTTAAAAGTTGGAAAACAACAAGCAAAACAAAATAGTAAAGCTATTTTAAGTAAATTTAGTGAATATTTTAATCCTAAAGAAAATAATTCACATACGAATAGATTTCGAGGAACAAATATAGATATTGAAGGATTTGATGCTCCTGTCGATATTGATATTTCTATTGACCAAAAGAAAAACTCAGAAATTTATTTTTCAGACACTTCTTTGCAAGATAGACTTAATAATATCAAGAGACAATATCCTAAAGATTATGAAGCCGTACTTGCAAACATTGTTTATGCAAAAGAATTATTAAAAAAAGAAGGTTGTTATAAACCTTATAAAAGTGATTCTTCGCAATCTGGCTTAGGTGGTATTGGTGTGGAAAACTGGGTATTACAAAATGGTGGTTCTCTTTATAGCGCCGCAAAAAGTTTTTATGATGCCTCTGCAAATAAAACCTTCGATGAATTTAAAAGAGTTTATAAAGTTTGGGATTTTGGACAAAATCATGAACCAAGAGAAAAAAACGGAACGCTATACCCTTTTGATGAGTATATATCTGACAATATGGCTGAAAATGGCTATCAAAAAATGAGAGATGCTTGCAAAAGGTATTTAGAATTTGTAAAAAATGAAACTTTTGAGATAACTCAAGATGAACAATTAGAAAATGATGTTTCTATGAAACGATAGTCATTTTCTTTTTTTATAATTATATATAATGATGTTAAATTAAATTTTCCTATTTTTAAAATTCATCTCTTTCATTTTTCTCATCTACATTAATAACTAAAAAAGATAAATTAAGAAGCATAAGGGCGATAGAAAAAGCATTTTGTAAAGAAATGGTACATACCTTTGTTGCATCTAAAACATCTGTTAAGTTCATATCTTCCCATTTTTCTATAGTAAAATTATAAATTTCATTTTGCTTTAAGTGTTTTTCTAACTCAGTACTAGAAATTCCATTATTTAAGATAATTTGTTTTAAAGGAATATCTAAAATCTCACTTAATAATAAATTTTTATTTTCCTTTTTAATTTGATATAAAGTAACCCCACTACCAATATTAACTCCATAAAAGGAAACTTCTAACGAACATAAAGCGTCTTCTAAACGCATAATTTTTTCTTTTATTTCAACTTCTGTATAACCACCGACATAAATAGTACATAAGCCCGTTTCTAACATAGAAAGTCTTCTTTGTAAATCTTCTTTTTGATAATTGGAATGACACATTAAAATTTCTTTTTCTAATTCTTCTTTCCTTTTATTGGTATCTTGATTTGAAAACAAAATAGTTTCTTCTCTTGTAAAGACAACTTCTTTTAAATAACTAATATTATTATTATTAAAATTAAGTAAACTTTCTAAATCTTTATAAAGTTCAAACAACATACTATCATAGGTTGGAAGTTCTAAAAGATAAATATAGGCTTTTTTCTCATAATATAATGAAAGACAAGTTTCCTTTAACTCTTTAGAATACCCTTCTGTCATAAGAATAATAGATTCTTTATCTTTTAAAAGAGGATTTATCATGGAAGATATTTCTTCCAAACTATTCAAAAATCCCTTATAAATTAAAACGTAAGGATGAGTTATTGCAATTTTATCATCCCCATTTAAAAAATATTCATGAGATAAAAAACTATTAAGAACATAACCATTCACATAATCAAAATAAGTTTCTTTCGTTTTACTTGCTAATATTTTAATAGCGTTTTTTGTTTTAACCTTCAAAATAGTTTCCAGCGAAACCTTGCTTAATACTTCATCATTACAAGCTGAATACGCTATTTGATATAAATCATTTGTAGTCGGCTTTCTGCTTTTTCGTTCTATTTCATCTAAAATTTTTTTTAGTTCTTCATGCCAAATTTTTTTTAAATTATATAAACTCGTCCCATTTCCTATTTCTTTCAACCCCAAATCATAAATAGCTTTTAATAAAACAAGTGTCGTTGTTGTACCATCTCCTACCATTTCATTTGTTTTCATACTGGCTTCTTTAATAATTTCTAAAAGAGCTTTAGTTGCCTCATCAGAAGAAGAAATAGAAGAAGCAATCGTAACCCCATCATTAGTAATAAAAGGGGCTAAATCTTTAGTATCTAACAAAATATTATTACCAGATGGTCCTAAAGTTTTAGAAATGGTATCACAAAGAAGTTCTAAAGCTTCCTTTATTTTTATTTTTAATTCATCTGAACCAATAACCTTTTTCATAACTTATCCTCCATTTCTACCATGTACTGCCAATACTTCTTTGGCATATTATTTGTTTGACATCTTTTATTTTCTCTTTCCTTAATGCCAATCGTATCAAAGAATGTTTTCCATAAAACTTCAAAATTTTCCTCTTTTAAACTAGGAATTAAATCCAAAGATTTAATATTATCTTCATTTAAAATAGTGATTCTTTTTGT
The DNA here is from genome assembly GCA_934101275.1 of uncultured Bacilli bacterium. GTDB lineage: Bacteria > Bacillota_I > Bacilli_A > RF39 > UBA660 > Ventrenecus. Next base: position 6,258 of record CAKOQM010000038.1, on the reverse strand, counting down.
ATCATAAAAGGCATAAAGTTTTCTTTTTTCATCTATAATCAGAAAATGTTCTTGTTTAAATCTTTTACTAAAATGAAGACTGACTGGCAAAATAATGTTATTTTCAGGAGCCATGCTTGCACACAAAAGATTGTTTTTCATGACTTTAAACCTTAGAAAGCCTTTCATTTTATGAGTTTCTCTTCTAACATAATGGCTTAAATTTTCTATTTTATTCACACAATTAAGATTTCGTAAATAAAATATTTTGGTTCCATATTTAAAGTAATTTTTTAAATAATAATAGATAGCCAGTTCTTTTAAAGAATCACTAGAAAGATAAGCTTCAAAAATGATTTTATAAACATTTTTATCTATTTTAAAATCAAGTTTTAAATAATTAATTTTTATGATTTCATCAAATAAATTAGGAAAGTATTCTTTTTCTTCACATATTTTATCAGGTTTAATATTTCTTTTAATTAAGGTTATGCACAATAAATAAAGTTCTTCAAAGCCTTGATATAAAAATGTTTTATTCATGAAATAAACAAAGCTGTCTTTCTGTACTTTCCTTGATTTCATCTTGCTCTAGTAATAAATTTTTCATAATAAAAGAAGCATTAAAAAAATCCTTATTCATAAAATATTTACCCTTACATAAAATAAAATATTTGGCTCGTTTTAAGGAAATATTCATTTTCTTTAAATCTTCAAAAGTAATTTCAAAATATCGTCTAGAAGAAATAATTTTTTTAGCCCCTTTAGGACCAATACCAGGAATTTTTAAAAGTTCTTGATAAGAACAACTATTAATTTCTTTAGGAAACTCATTTAAATGTCTTATAGCCCAATCAACCTTAGGATCTAATAAAACATTAAAATTGGTATGAGAATCATCTAATAAATCATTTACTTTAAAATTGTAAAAACGAAGCAAAAAGTCTGCTTGATAAAGACGATGTTCCCGTTTTAAAGGTGGCATAACAATACTTGGAAGAAACTTATCTTTATTAACAGGAACATAAGCAGAATAAAAAACTCTTTTTAAATGATATTTTTGATATAAATTTTCACTTTCACTTAATATATTAAAATCTGTTTCAGGACTTGCTCCGATTATTAGTTGGGTACTTTGACCCGCCGGCACAAAAACTTTACTTTTATTTTCTTTTACTAAAGCCATCGCATGAGAAATATTTTGATTGTCTTTATCTGGCGCTAATAATTTTAAAGAAGATTGGGTGGGAAGTTCTATATTAATACTCATCATATCCACAAGACCACCTAATTTTTTTATTAAATAATCACTCGCTCCTGGAATAGATTTTGCATGAATATATCCTTTAAAATGATATTTTTGTCTTAGCAAAGTAATCGTTTCTATTATTTTTTCCATGGTGTAATCGGCATTTTTAATAACTCCAGAACTTAAAAACAAACCTTCGATATAATTTCTTTTATAAAAATTAATTGTAATTTTACATATTTCTTCTGGTTCAAAAATAGCTCTTTCAATATGATTACTTTTTCTGTTTAAACAATATTTACAATCATAAATACAACAATTAGTTAATAAAATTTTAAGAAGAGAAACACATCTGCCATCACTTGAAAAAGTATGACAAATACCAGAATAAGAAGTATTACCAAAGCCTTTTTCATTCGCTCTTTTAACGCCACTTGAAGAACAAGAAGCATCATATTTGGCACTGTCAGCTAAGATTTTTAATTTTTCTTTTAACTCCATAAAACCACCTATTTGTTATTATAATTAGTGCTTAAACGAATAACTACTGGTAATTTTAGGAAACAAAAAAGACACTTTTGTGCCTTATTTTGAAACTTGTTCAATGACATAATCTCTAACATCTTCGGGTGTCATATTTAAAACGATTGCCATTTCATTATAAAGATATTTTTCAGCCATTTCAAAATAGCGATTATCTTTTTCACTTACTTTTTTATTGTTTTTAATGCGTGCTTGATTTCTCTCGTATGTCGTTTTGATAATTTGAACAAGACCATAATTTGTTCCTTCATTTAATACTCTTTTATACTCATTTTCAAGTTGTTTAGCTTCTCCTAATAAAATTGGAATATCTTTGATTTGTCCAATTAAAACATTAATATCCTCTAAAGTCATTAAATCTCTAATAAATTCATTATCAATGGGAATATTCATTGTTAAAGACGTATCCGTAATAGGCACAAGTTTATAACTCATGACATGATTAACAGGATTTTCTTTAACATCTTTAATTTCACAAACCTCTTTACGATAAACAACATACTCACCTATTTTTTTCACAGTAACCCTCCTCTAAGTAATTAAACTATGTCCTTATTATACCACAAAATTAAGGCTTTTAGGGCATGAAGCTCAATCTTTAAGAGTCGAAACTTAAAAAAATTATATTAATTTTTAAACTAATATAACTTTTCCATCTAAATTACAAATATAGGCATTAGGTAATATTTTTTTTACTTCTAATAATTTTTCATTATCATTTTCGTATTCTCTTCCTACCAGTATTCCCTCAATTAAGTTAGAGGGAATACCGAAAAGAATCGCACTTTCTCTGTCTGTAAAAAAATCATCTTTTTCTTTTCTGTCTATAATAAATTTTTCATAGTAATAAGGATTAATAAATTCTCTTACATCTTCATCACTAACATTATTAGATAAAATATCACCTTTAAGTAACTCTTTAATAGCACTATTGTTTCCATTAAGAATAATTCCAATTTGAACTTTATTTTGAACATAACTAGGTAAGAATCTGGCTTCTTTCGTTTGTTCCATACGCCATCTATAGCAAAAATTAGTATCAAGTGTATTTGTAATATTTTTCATTTCACTATGAGGAATAACATCTGTTTTTATTGTTACTTCTTCCATATCTTTATATTCAATGGTTCCACCACTATAAAAATTAATATAATCTTTTAATAAATAATCCTGTTTTAAATTCCAAACACCTACTGAACCAGGATATTTTGACATTCTTCCATTTATAAACCAACTAGATATAAGACCGTTTTTAACAATTTCTTTTAAACCATCTAGATTTTTATAAGTTCCATGTAACAAAGTTCCCTTTTTTAAAAAGACATTATCCCCAATTTTATATTTATGTTCTGATATGGCAAAACTTTTGGCCTCATAATATCGATCTATTTGTTGTTCCATTATTTCACAAGTAACTTTGTTATCACATTTTTCTTCAATAATTTTTAAATATTCCTCTTTAGTCATATCTTCTCCTTAAATATCCTTAGATAAATTATAGCACATAACAGAATATTGTTGTAATGTAAAAAAAGGAATGACGCTTATCTAGCCATTCCTCTTGTTTCAAAACTAAATTCTGGTATTTTATCATTTGAATAATTAACACGTGCGGGTGCCATTTTACGTAATGCCTCTTGAAATTCTACTGGTACTCGTTGAATTTTCTTTTCTATCTCTTCCATTGACTCTGGCATAATAGGCTTCCTAAACTCTTCAGATTTTACTAAAGTTTCAAAATTATCATGACTCAATGAATGAATATGTCTATCATCCATAGAAGCTTCTCCTTCAAAACGCATTTCATTACCTGCGTGATAATATTCATATAAAGCATTCACTGTATCAACAGTATTTCTTCTAAATACAGTTTTTCTTTCCAACGGAAAAACTGTATTCATGTCTAAACCGTGATTTATCCACAAGCCTTTAGCATATTGATGCACAGGAGGAATATCATTAATATTTTTCTTTCCAAGTTCTTTGAAACGAGCTAAATCATATTCCGTTCTGTACATTTCAATTCCATCTTTTGTATATCTTTGATAGGTAGCTCTACCGTCAGCATAAGGTTCACTAAATTCATCTTTAGCCCATAAGCTGTCTTTTGCACTATTAACATCTAAGCCATTTTCATCCTCAGAAATTCGTACGCTTTCAAAAACTTTAAATACTCCATTATCAAATTTTTTTAAAGGAAACTCAGCATTATATTCAAGTGTTTGATTATAAAAATGAAAATAAAATCCTTCACCTTTTTTCATATCATGAAATATAGCATTTTTTTCTAATTGAATGCCCATATCGTTAACTCTACATATAAACGTTCCTTCTGAGTTAACCGTTTTTTGAATTGCTTTAAAAATATTATCAAAATGTTCTTTGAATGCTAAATTATTTTGCATATTACCACATTTTGCTAAAATATCCTTTTTTAACTGCTCAAGACTTTCATTTCCTGAAACATAATAATCTTTTTTGCTTTCTTCATTACCCATAAATATCATTCCTATCTACTTACAACTTTAGGTTAACATAAATAAATAAATAAATAAATAAATAAATAAATAAATAAATTTTACATCCACTTTACACTTTATCAAAAGATTTTTGCACATGCAAAAAAGGCCTTACGGCCTTTTTTATTTTTTACTGTTATTGTTTAAAACAATGTTTTTGATTGTTTCAACAGTATTTTGAATACCAAACTTATCCACATTTAATGCAATATCATAATGTGAATAATCTTTCCAATCTTTTCCTGTGTAATATTTATAATGTTTAGCTCTTTCTTTATCCTTTTTCTTAAGAATCTTTTCAGCATTTTCTTCATGATAATATTTATGAATACGTTTTAGTTTACTTTTTTCATCACTATACAAAAATACTTTTAAAACATTTTTTTGCTTTTCTAAAATGCTATCTGCACATCTACCAACAATAACGCATGGTGTTTTACTAATTTCTTTAATAACTTTTGTTTCTGCTACAAAGATATCATTATCTTGTTCATAAAATAAATTTTTACTTTCTTCATATTTCGCAATAAAAGATTCTGCATAGCCAGATTTTTTAGCAGTTAAAAAGATAATCTCTTTATCGTAAAAAGGAATGCCTAATTCTTTTGCGAGAAGTTCTCCGACATAACGACCACCGGAACCATATTCACGACCAATAGTAATAACTTTGTCGACATTTTTATTATATTCTTTTTCTTCAAATTCATCTGTTAGTTGTTCTTCTTTTTTATCCAACTTACGATATTCACTAAAGAAAACAAATAAGACGACAAAAAAGCAAATGCCATCGGCGATAGGCGCAGCATATAAAGCTCCATTTAAGCCCATTTTATGTGTTAAGTAAAAAGCTAGAGGAATAAAAAGAATAATTTGTCTTACAAAGGAAACTAAGGTAGCCTTTTTAACATTACCAAGAGATTGAACAACGATACTAGTTGACATTTCAAAGAAGTTTAAAACACAAACGAGAAAGAAAGTTCTTGAAAATAAAACAGCAAATTCCATAAATGAAGTATAACTTTCATCACTAGAACTAATAAAGATAGAAACAATTTGACTTGGAAAGAAATAGAAAATAATATTAAAGAAGATACCAATACAAAGACCAATTAACATAACCTTACGAAGGGTTTCTTTAACTCTTTTATAATTTCCAGCCCCATAGTTAAAGCCTAAGATAGGTTGAGCCCCAATAGATATTCCTAAGATTGAGTTAACATAAACACTGTTTATTTTTGACATAACACCATAAACAGATAGGGGGATATCACTACCAAACTTAGTACTAGCCCCATATTTTGTCATTAAATTATTCATAACCACAAATAAAGCTAAGACTGTCATTTGGGTAATAAAACTAGATAGACCAAGACCAAGTGTTTTTAAAACATCTTTGTTAAGTTTAAAATCTTCTTTCTTTAATTTAACAGATTTTATTTTTGGAATATAAAGGCACGCGATTAAGAAAGAAACAGCTTGACCAATGATAGTGGCAAGAGCTCCGCCTGAAACCCCCATTTTAAAACCAAAAATAAAGATTGGATCTAAAACACAGTTAATTAAAGCACCTGTCACCAAACATATCATAGAATATTTTGGATCATTATCCGCTCTAATAATAGAAGACAAACCTGTATAAATAATAACGAAAGGTGCTCCATATAAAATAATTCTTCCATAACTAATAGCCGAATCATAAACCGTAGGCGTACATCCAAATAAATAAACAAGTTTAGGTAAAAATAACTCACCTAAAATAGCTAAAACAATTGAAGAAATAAACAATAAAGTAATAGAACTTCCAACACTTTTTGAAGCTTCTTCATTTTTACCTTCTCCTAGTTTTAAACTTAAATTAGCCGCACAACCATTACCAATTAAAGAAGCAATGGCATTGCAAATAATAACAATAGGAAAAATAACATTGGTCGCGGCATTACCAATCGTTCCTACCCCTTTACCAATAAA
>CAKOQM010000037.1 GCA_934101275.1 uncultured Bacilli bacterium | reverse complement strand
CTTTTAAATTCAGCATAATCTTTAATAATGATATCTAAAAAATTATCTACTTCTTGAGGGCGATATCCACGAGCATCGATTTTAAACTCTTTTTCATAAATTTCTTCAGGGCTTAAAACAATTTTATCATTCATACACTCACTTCCTCAAAATAATATTACCAGTTGGCACCCTGTTTGTCAATTACAACTAAATAGACTTATGAAGGGGTAATGTAACGGATTTTACATATATTTTCTTAGACATCTTCTTTATATTTCTTTTGAAATTTTTCCACCAAAATTTGCTCAATTTGGTATTTTTTCTTTCTTCTTTCTTTCATTTTCTTATTAATACTTATTTTACTAAACATCATTATATAGGTAATACTACTTGCTTAGCATTAATTTTTGACAAGGTGAAAGTTCTATTTTATTAAGAGAATTTTCAGCCAAATTTGTTTCAATCAAAAATTTTTCATTTTCATAGCATTCCACCATAGAAAGTGAACGCCAATTTCTTTCTTTTTTTAAGTATTTTTGCATTTCTTGAAGTTTTTGCAAAGTAAGTTCCTTTTTCAATAAAAATAATTTGCTCTTTCCCATATATAAATTATCTAAATAATCATTTTGCCAAACAAAACCAAGATATTTCCCAACAATAATTTTATCTTCTGTATAAATACGCATTAAACAAGGCTCTTTTTTAGAATATTTTTTTAAATTATCGGTCCAATTTTCTTTAACATTAGAAGGAATGAATCCGCCTGTTAATTTTGAAATACCCTTGTCCTTTTCATTACAGGAATAAACTTTAATTTCTTGAGGAGGTGTCTTTATTTTTTCATTAATTTTTGAGCTTAAATTTTTAACATAGTTTTCTTTATCTGTCTTTAAGGGAACATAAACAAGACGGATATTAAAAGAAATATTTTTAATAACCTCATCAAGAAAAGTTTGACTTCCTAAAACAAGAATAAAATCACTTGCTAAATAACTTTGTTTTTTCAAAAAATTAGCGACCATTTCATTTACACATACGGCAAAATCATCACATTTATAATTTTTTAAAAAATAAAATATCCTGCAATATTCAACAAGTTCAGGATGATACAAAGTTTTATCAATAATAACCGTATACTTAAGCATACCTTCACTTCCTTTTATCTTTTAAATTACAATTAAAAAAGGAATCTTGTAAGGCTAATTTTGCCACTTCTAAATCAACATCATCTATTTTCTTAATTAAACGATTAAAAACACATGTCAAGTTTATCATTAAAATCATCCTTTTCTAATAAAATTGTACGATAAATATCTTTTTTATTCTACCCTTTCGACAGGACTTGTCAAATATTTTTTTTTAAGTGTATAATACTTTAAGTAAAGGAGAACTTAGATGAATTATCCAGGAAATATAAAAAAAAATATACCCTCTAAACCGGTAAACTATGCCAACCGTGGAATGAATTTAGAAGCTCTTATTAATGAGTCAAATGACTATTACAACGAAAAAGATATCGCTTTAATAAGTAAAAAGCCAACGCCAATTGGTATTAGTAAAGCTATTTATACAGAAAAAGGAAGAGTCATTAAAGATGGCTTTTTTAAAGCCCCTTCCACACTAGATTATAATGGTGTCTATAAAGGAAAATACATTGAATTTGAAGCGAAAGAAACGCAAAATAAAACGGCATTTCCTCTAGCAAATTTTCATGAACATCAGCTAACTTATTTAAAAAGAGTTCTTAAGCATCAAGGAATTTGTTTTGTAATTATTAAAATGAATGAAAAAATATTCCTTTTAAAAGGAGAAGATTTAGTATCTTTTTTAAACACTTTTGAAAGAAAAAGTATTCCATATTCATATTTAGAAAAATATGGTAAAATAATTAAAGAAGGTTTATGGCCACCTTTAGATTATTTAAACATTGTTGATAAAATATATATAAAAGGAGAGTGTTTTTAATGGCTCAAACAAAGAAGAAATTAAAACTTAAAAGTGTTTCGAAAATGAAAGATAGTTTAAAAAAAGAACCAAAGAAAAGAAAAAAGAAAAAGAAATTAGGTAATACCTTACTTGTTATACTTATAAGTATAGGTATTTTAATCGCGACGGTTGTGATTTCTTTTGGACTTTATATTATTTTTACAGCACCAGAATTTACCCAAGAAAATTTATACTTTAAAGAAGCTTCTGTAATTACCTGGGATAATGATGAAGAAATCACACGTATTGGTAGTGAAAACCGCGTTATTAAAAATTATGAGGATTATCCTCAGGTTTTAGTGGATGCCCTCGTAGCCACCGAAGATTCAAGATTTTTCCAACATAGTGGTTTTGATGCGGCGAGATTTTTAAAAGCCAGCATGGGCCAAGTAATGGGCCAATCTGGCGCAGGTGGGGCTTCTACTATTACTATGCAGCTTGCTAAAAACTACGTGACAAAAAGTTCAGTTGACAGTGGTATTGAAGGTATCATTCGTAAGTTTACCGATATTTATATGGCTGTCTTTAAAATTGAAAAGAATTTTACCAAAGAGCAAATTTTAGAGATGTACTTAAATACAGGTTGGTTTGCAAGTGGTGGCTCTAACTACGCTTCTATTGAAGGCGTAGAACAAGCGAGTCAATACTTCTTTGGTAAATCAGTTTCTGATTTATCTTTACCTGAAGCCGCCATGATTGTCGGTATGTATAATAGCCCTGTCGCATACAACCCTTATTTAAATCCCGAAGACTCAAATGAGCGTAAAAATGTCGTTTTAAGTTTGATGTATCGTCATGGTTATATTACCGAAACAGAAATGTTAGATGCCCAAAGCATGCATGTAAAAAATCTTGTTAAAGAACAAAATAATGCCGCTTCTTCTAATCCTTATCAAGCCTTAATTGATTATGTCACAAGTGAGGTTAAAGACCGTTTAGGTATTGATATTTATAAAGGAAGTTACAAAATTAAAACAACCTTTAACAAGAGTGTTCAGGACATGATTAATGGTATTCAAAATGGCAGTGTGGCAGGATCTTTTAAAGATGATCAAGTTCAAATGGGCTTATCCATTCTTTCTGTTAGTGATGGTTCTATTAAAGGACTTGGTGCCGGAAGAAATTATGTGGCAAGCGGTACTAACCGAGCAGCAAGCTATGGTAGTGGCAATAAAAAACAATACTATCGTCGCCAAATTGGTTCCACCGCGAAACCACTTATCGATTATGGACCATTAATTGAATATAACAATGCTTCCACAGGACAGATGTTTATCGACTTTAAATATGGTTATAATCAAGGTATTTATATTAATAACTGGGATATGAGTTATAAAGGTATCATGACAATGAAAAATGCCTTATCATCTTCTCGTAATATCACTGCCTTAGAGGCTTTCCATCAAAATGATGTCAAAAATATTGAGAAGTTTTTAAATAACTTAGGTATTACGAAAGATAATTTTACAACCGCTAGTAATCCCGAAGGAAGTATTCTAGAATCTTCTTCTATCGGTGGTTTTGACCCAGGTCTTACTACACTTGAAAATGCCGCAGCTTATGCTGCATTCGCGCGGGGTGGTTATTATATTGAACCGTACTCTTTCACAACAGTGACAAACTTAGAAACCGAAGAAGTTACCGAATACAAATATGAAAAGAAAAAAGCTATGAGTGAAGAAACAGCTTACATGATAACAGATGCATTATTACAAGCCACCAGCGAAGGTGTTGCCGGTGCGGTTAATTCTAACTTACGAGGCAGTATTGCTTCAAAATCAGGTACAACCAGTGTTGATTCAGCATCTGCAAGTGCCATTGGCGTACCATCTTACACAACGCCAGACCATTGGGTAAATGCTTATAATACCGAATATGTCTTCTCTTTATGGATGGGATATGATGCGATGGATAGTAATCACTACTTCACATCAAGTACCGGTACGACAGCAAGACAAAAAATAAGTGCTTATCTTGCCAATAACCTTTTAACGAATACAACAAAATTTGAAAAACCAGACAGTGTTAAATCGGTAACCATAGAAGCTCAAACGTTACCAACGAAAAGAGCTAGTGAATATACACCAAGCAATATGAAATATACCGCTTTATTTAAAGAGGGAACGGAACCATCTGATACTTCATCAAGATTTACAAAATTAAGTGATGCATCGAATGCTAAAGCCTCTGTAAGCAGTAATAAAATCACGATTACTTGGGATAAAGCTTCGACACCACAAGCCTTGAACACAAGTGCTGTAAGAGAAGAATTTGCTAAGTATTTCAAAAATTATAAAACCAATTACAGTTGGAGTTATAGTTTATTTGAAAATCAATATATGGGTATTTATGAAAATTATAATAATTCTTACATCGGTAAATTTGGTTACCAAGTTTACTTAAAAGATAAAAACGGGAACCTAACAAGCCTAGGCTGGACAGAAAATAATTCTTATACGTATACAGCTAGTACAAGTGGAACCTATGAATTTGTCATTAAAAGTTCTTATAGCATTTTTAAATCTAATGAATCCAGTGGTATTAACGCGAAAGCTTCGGTTGATTCTGGTTCTGTACCAGCTACTTTAAAAGCCACACCTATTCGATTATGTGTTTCTTTAAATGGAACCGTTAATGCTAAAAATGGGGTTAAAGTAACTCTTGATGGTGAAGACGTTACAAAAGATGCCACAATTGTATCAAGTAGCGTGGATACTTCATCTTTAGGTGAAAAAGCGATCACTTACACGATCACTTATGAAGGTGAAACCATAAAAGTAAATGGTATTATCAATGTTGCTAATGAATGTAAAAATGAATAAAGAGCCCTTCAACAAGGCTCTTTTTTATTATTTCGAATTTTTTTTAATCGCGTCAACATAATTAATTTTGTAACCAAGTTGACTAAATTTTTCTTCGTATTCTGTTTTAATATTAAATATATTTTCTTTAGCTAAATCTAAACTAACATGTTCCAAAGTATAACCATGTTTACTTAAACATTCTAGACTGTAGGCAAATAGGCCAATATTATCTGTTTTTTGAACAATATGAGGACAATTTTTAAAAATTTTATCATAATTTTCTAAAAACGCAGGACTTGTAAGTCTCCTTTTATGGTGTCTTGTTTTAGGCCATGGATCTGAAAAATTCAAATAAAGCGTATCAATTTCGTGATCAAAAATATCGTTTATCTTGGTCGCATCATAACATATAAATTTAAGATTATTTAATTCTAAATCTTCTGTCTTTTCGACCGCCCTTACTAAAACACTTTCATATTTTTCAACGCCAACAAAAAGAATATCAGGATAACTTTTAGCCATACCGATTAAAAAGTCTCCTTTTCCGGTACCAATTTCTAAATGAATCGTTTGGTCTTTAGTCCAACTACCCTTCATTTTTTCTGGATCTTTTATAAAAAAAGAACTAGCCTCTAATTTTTCACGAGCATTTTTTACATTTCGTAAACGCATAAATTTCACACTTCTTTCTAAAGATTCATATATTAATTATAAAGGAGGAAACTAAGTGAGAAAAGATAGAAATTCCTTTTTTGAAAGCTCTAACTTTAATATGAGTTCGACAGCCAATATGCCAAATCCAATGTACCCTACTCCTACTATGAATATGGCAAGCAGTAACTTTTATCAAGCACAAAATATGCCGGTTACTCTTCCAAACTTTCAAAATCAAAATAATATGTCTATGAGTGAAATTGAAAGTAGACTTGCAAAGTTAGAAAGAAACATCAATCGTTTAGATGCAAGGATTAGCAAATTAGAAGGCAATACTTACTACACAAAGGATTATGAAACAGATAATAACATGTATATTGTTTAACACTAATTTTTAGTGTTTTTTCTTGGCCATCTATTAAATGTTAATTTTCGAACTATTTTTTCTAAGTACTCTTTTCCAAAAATATCTTCAAGTATTTTCATCTTATAAGCGGAATAAAGATATACAATAGCTCCACTTATAGAAGTTAAAAATACATAAAAAATACATGACGTTCTACTATTATACGAAATAGGACAAATTCTTGCAACAATAAAAACAACAAGCATCATCATAACAGAAGGAATGATAATTTTCAAAAACATTTTATAACTTTCTTGATATTTAATTTCATGTTGTTTACGTAAAACAATCAATGCTCCAAAAGACGCAAGTAAATAACCTAAAATCGTAGCAATTAAAGCGCCAATAAAAGGTTCTAAATCAAAATGATAACATAACAGCATAAGAGGAACATCTAATAAGGCATTTGTAATATAGCCTAAAAAGGTTGTTAAATAAACTTCTTTGAATTTATTAAGACTTTGCAAAGTCATTGATGTAATCATATAAATATTATAAAATAATGCACCAAAAATACTAACACCTAAAACAAGACTACCCAGATCTAAGTTGCTACTTCCATAAAAAATATTCCAAATAGGCTTAGCTAAAAAAGAAATTCCTAAAACCATTGGTACACAAGTTACAAGAATAATTTGAATCGCTTTATTAAGCCTTTTTTCAACTAAAGGCCAATTTTTTAAGGTAAAGGCTTCCACAATATTAGGAATAAGACTAACCGTCAACCCCATAGCTACAGAGTTAACAATAACATTTATTTTATTAGCCCAGGTAGCTACTGATGAAGTAACAAATTCCGTAGTTGCCGCATCAAAACCAAGATATCCCATCGTACGTGATATTAAAACCATATCAATAAAGTTATATAATGATACAGCTACATCAATAATAATAAAAGGAACCGCATAAGAAATTATCTTTTTTAAAATTTCTTTATTAGAAATAGTATCCTTTTTTTTCACATCTGTAAAAGACAGTTCCTTCTTATTTTTTTGCATATTCACAAAAATATAAATCATCGCGGCAATGCCACCCGCAAAAGCACCAAAAACAGCAATACCCACTGAAGTAGTTAAAGAAAGATTTAAAACTTTTAAACCTAAATAACTTCCACCTAAGATAACGGCAATCCGAACAACCTGTTCAATAACTTGACTAATACTTGACACATTGATAATGTTATGTCCTTGTAAATACCCTTTCGATACACTTAAAAAAGGGATAACTAAAATAGCAAAAGATACACAGCGAATAACAAAGGTAACGTCCTCTATCGTATTTCCACCCTGTAAATCTCCTAATATTAATGACGCTAAGTTTCCTGCAAATAAAAATAGTACGATAAAAGCAGCAACGGAAATAAAGCTTATGATTTTGCGAGCCACTTTATAAGCACGTCTTTTGGCATCCATCATTCCAAGGGTGTTATATTCTTTTATAATTTTACTAATAGCTACTGGTAATCCTGCCGAAGAAATATCCAAAAAGATGACATATATATTATAAGCATAAGCATATAAGGCACTTCCTTGAACTCCTATGATTGCATAAAAAGGAATAACATAAAGCATACCCAATATTTTTGTAATCACAATAGCAAGAGTTGCAATCACCGTACCTTCAATAAATGACGACTTCTTCATTTTTAACCACCTATTCTTTTTCATAATAAATCACCATAGCGGAAAAGCAATAGATTTGATCCTCACCTTGAATCCCAATCGCGACTTCATACTTGATATCTATTATATCACCAGTTAAACCACTTAAAAAGATATTAATTTTTCCTTCTAAGTCTTTTTCTGTATTTTCATCAAAACACTTTACCTTCATAGCCAAACCCTTTCTTTATTTTATTAAAGCATATAAAGGTCAATTATTTTGTCGAATAATTAATAATTTAGCAACAGGCATTTAAATTAATTCGTTTCATTTTTTTGCGATTGTAATATCATTTCTAAAAAAGATAAACACCATTTATCAAGTTCTTTCTTGGGAGTCATATGTTTTTCTAATCTTTTTTTGGTTTGTTTTAATTGTATTTCAATATATAAAAAAGAAACATACCCCTTTTGAAAAAGCTGCCTCTCTGCCCATTTATTCTTAGTTTTATTAACATAATTAATAATAACAGTTTGGTAAGAAACTTTTTCAATAGGATTATAAAGAAAGATAGGTTTATCTTCATAACAACATAAAATATTCACATTTGGCATAGTAATTTCCTTTCCATGACGCTATTAAAACACGTTATAGAAAAGAAAACAAATGACCAAAATAGATAATTCGTATTCATTTAAAGACTAATTTTTTTAAATTCTCCTACTATTTTTTATATTTTGCTACATATTTATAGATCATTTTATAAAATTGACATAAATTTAAAAAAAGAAGGACAATGCCTTCTTTAAAATAAAACGCCGCCAAGAATGATTGCAAGTAAGATATACAGAATAAGGATAATAAAAGCCCCATTCATGAAGTTAGTATTTCCACATTCTGTTGATCCTTGTTTTTTGCAACAACTCATAAGGCACCTCCTTTATTAAAGACTAAATGAACGCTCCAACAATTAAAATAAGTAAAATGAATAATACTAAAATGATTGCAGGACCAATTCCATTTTCACAGTAGTTCATAAAACTCCCTCCTTTATTTGTCTTTTCAATTATAGTTTATGGCTTATTTTTCTTTTGGTGCCTCATTCTCTTGAATAATGATGAGCAAATTGCTATAATATTATTGTTTTTATGGAATAGGAGACGATTGAAACATGAATAAAACAAAAAAAATTCTTATCTTGGGGGCTTGTGCTTTTATGATGTGTGGTTGTACAAAAAATTATCCTACTTTAAGTGATGGATCTCAAGCCGTTGTAAACTTTAATGAAGGTACCGAAGCCATTTCGGCCAACGATTTATACAATAAAATGAAAGAAAACTATGCTCTTGATAGTATTATTTCTTTAATGGATACAAAGATTTTAGAACAAGAGTATCCTAATGATTTGGAAACAGCTAAGAAAAATGCCGAAAGCACTACAAAATCTATGATTAGTTCTTATGGTGAAACTTATATTACTCAATATTTTGGTAGCAAAGACAATTATACAAACTATGTTTATTTGAATAATTTACAACAAAAAGCTATTTTAGATTATGCTAAAACATTAGTTTCTGAAAATGCAATGAAATCTTATTATGAAAAAAATATTTACGGTGATGTTACCGTTGATCATATTTTAATTAAAACAGGTGTAACAGATAGCACAAGTGCTGATGATAAAACAAAATTAGAAAATGAAGCCAAAAATAAAGTAAATGATATTATTTCTAAATTAAATGCTGCTGAAGATAAATTAGCGACATTTAAAGAATTAGCTAAAGAATATTCAGATGATGAGGCTACTAAAAATAATGGTGGTAGTCTTGGTGCAATTAATACAGGAACTTTATCAAGCTCATATGATGAACTTTTAAAGGCTGCCCGTAGCTTAAAAGATGGGGCTTATTCAACCTCTATCATCACAACAGAACTTGGATATCATGTTATTTACCGTGAATCTTCAAGCGAAAAACCTAGTTATGATGATAAAAAAGACGAAATACAAAAAACTTTAGCAAATGAAAAAATTAATGATGACGCGACTATTCGTGTAACAGCCATGGATGAATTAAGAAAGAAATATGGTATGGATATTTTAGATGAAGATATTAAAAAACAATATTCAAATTATATTGCTAATCAAATTGCAAATGCTAAAAGTAATAGCAGTAACTAAGAATCTTAATGGATTCTTTTTTTTGCCACAAAAAAAGCCTTTTTTAAGGCTATAAAATAACATTATGATAAATGTCAGTGACATCATCAATTTCATCTAACATTTTATACAATTTTTGGAAAGTTTCTAAATCTTCACCTTCTAAGGTGATTTTTTCTTTAGCATACATTCCTTCTTCGTCAATTTCATAATTGACATTTGGAATAAGACTTTCTAAGATATCCTTTACTTTATTGTGTTCACCTGGATGAACAGATATTAAAACAAGGCCATCTTCATATTCAAAATCAACAGGTTCAATACTAGCTTCTAAAAGAGCATTAAAAATCATTTCTTCATCATCTGTTTTAATGCCTATTAAAGCAAGGTAATCATAGTTATAAGAAACAGAGTTATTTACTCCTAAGCTTTTATGAACTTTATTAAAAGCCGCTCTTACCATTCCAACCGTACGATTCACATTATCCGTTAAAGTTCTTATGATAAGGGTTGAAGCACCAGGTCCAAAGCCTTCGTAAGTAACGACTTCATAGTCTTCTCCACCCATACCTTTAGCTTTATCGATGGCACGATTAATAATATCACTTGGAACTTGTTCTTTTTTTGCCTTTTCAACAAGTCTTTTTAAGGCAACATTACTTTCTACATCAGGACTTCCCTTCTTGGCTGTTAAATAAATCTCTTTCGCATAGTTTGTATAAAGTTTGGCTTTTTGAGCACCCGTTTTTTGAATACTTGCTTTTCTTACTTCATAAGCTCTTCCCATAAATAAACATCTCCTTCTTTTTCTTAGATATTATACATAATTATTCTAAAATTGTCATTAATAACAAAATTATGATCCCTACAAAAGCACCAACATATGTATATTTATTTTTTATATAATTAAAAACTTCTTTTAATAATTCAAATAATGATAAATATAAGATCATTCCCGTTGCAACTGAGATAAATAAAAGCAAAACAAAATCATTAATTTCTACATTTAAAAGATAAAGGCCAAAACCACCTAAGAAAGTGGATAGCATAAGAATCCCTAAAAGATATTTTGTTTTTTTGAGATCAGAATGATTCATCAAATTACTACCAATTTCTATTCCAAGAGGTAAATTGTGAAATCCTACACCTAATGAAATAAGTAAACCGGATGTCCAGGATTCTTTAGCAATAATATATAAACTCATTCCTTCTAAAATATTGTGCAAAACAAGAGACAAACTCATAATAATACCAATATGTAAGCTATGATTATTATGTTCTTTTAAGTTGTGCTCTTTCTCTGTATGATGATGCGTATGATGTGGCAAAAAGATATCAAAAATTTTCAAAATACTCATACCTATAATTATAAAAAATATTATCAAAAATATTTTTACACTTTTTGTAGCATTAACATTTTCTGAAATTTCAATAATTTCTGGCATCAAGTCTAAAAAAAGCATTCCAATTAAAATAACAAACGCCATACTATTAGCAATAACTGTAAGATTTTTTTTGTTTTTAGTAAATTTTACAATTAAAAATCCAAGCCCAAAAAATAAACCGCTTAATAACGTTAATAATAAAGCTCCCAATTTCATAAACAACATCACCGTTAAAAGGATAACATAATTTCAGCAAAATAAAAAGACCTATTGGTCTCATTTCGTAGGATACGCATCTAAAGATAATTTAGCTGAAAAATTACCATTTGTTAAGTATAATTGATCAACATTATCATCATTTTCTATCCAAATATAGAAACTTAATGTGTCTGTAGAGCCTATATCTAAAAGCATGGCATCTTCTTCACTAATTAATGTTTTAGTAAGATTAGTAACTGTTTCAGGATCTTCTTTGGTAACTGTTGTAGCTTCAGGTGCAATATTTGTTTCATCTAAGAAATCACCTGTTAAAGTTTTTTCTTTATCTGTACCAGCATTTATAATAATAGCATATTTAAAATATTTACTCGATAAATTTTTAGTAATACTCATATCGACAAGTTTTAAAGTATATTTAGCTTTAACATTGCTTGTTGTCTCATTTGTGACATTAAAATCTACCTTTTGGCCTTTTGTCAAATAATCACTAGCATCAATAATAGACATCTTACTTGCTGAAATGGCTGGGGATGACTCTAATGTTGTAGAAATATTTAGGGTAGCCGTTTTCGACTCATCTACCACAGCTTGGCCTTTAATATTTGCTACATAATAAGCGTAACTTGTACTTATTCCAAATACTATAATTGCTACAATAAAGATGGCTATACGCATTGCTGAATTAAATACTATTTTTTTTGTTGATTTTGTTTTATTTTTCATAATTATCTCCACACTTTTTTATTATAACGTAAACCTCGTTCTTATACAAGTTTACCTAGCTTTATAAAAAACAACACCCATTTTATTACCATCTGGAATCACAATAAGGACGCCAGAATCATCATACCCTAAATCTTTCTCATATTGCCAATCCAAATTAACTTTATATCCATCCACCTTTGTTTGATCAGGCATTTCATAGGTTATTGGTTCGTAATTTGTAATTTCAATAGAGCTTACAACCGGCAATTGTTGTTTTCTATTGTCATCCAGATCATTTTCTACTGTTTTATAAAGAGAATTTTCAACAGATGCTTTAAAGGATGCCATAGCACCAGAATACATAAATTCTGTTCCTCCAACATCATAACGACTTATTTTATTATCTATTGTAAAAAGATCAATAATAAAAAGTTCACTAATTGTTTTAATATATTCGTCTTTGTCATATGATTCGTCACTTAATATATTTTTTAACTGTTCATACTTTTCTTTATATAAATCAGTATCTCGATCTTCTAAATTATATCCATAGTTTTCGATTGTATTGGTCACTTTCACTTCTTTAAGAGGAGTTTCAACAGGCTTCGATGAGAAAAATTTATAATAAGCAAAGGCTCCAAATACCAAAAAGAGAATAATAACTAGAACAGCAATAACTTTTTTATATTTTTTTTTCATTTCCATCCATGCTCCTTATGATAACAATTATAACATAGTAAATTTTGTCTTGCAATTTATTTTAATATTTGATATATTATTAGTGCAATGCAGATGTGGTTCAGTGGCTAGAACGCGACCTTGCCAAGGTTGAGACGGGAGTTCGATTCTCCTCATTTGCTCCATAAGATAAAATCGTCGCACCAATGTGACG
>CAKOQM010000036.1 GCA_934101275.1 uncultured Bacilli bacterium | reverse complement strand
AATCTCCTCTACCCATACCAATTTCAATACATATAGGGTTATTATTTTTGAACACATCTTTCCATTTATTTTTAAAATTTTTGGGGTTTGTGACGAGATAGTTTGATTTTTTGATAATATCCTCTGCATTTTTAATTTTAATATATTCCATAATTTTGTCCGTCCTTTTCGTTTTTTATTATAGCACGTATAATACTGAGTAGTAAATTGATTAGTTTTGACAAGTTGAAACTTTTGATATTTACATTATAATATTTATATTCATTTTTATAAAAATGAATATAAATATCTGCGATTGAGTTTAGGCAAATTATATCAAGGGTCTTTGTATCCATTTCTTTGACGGCATAGCTCTTTTCTTTTTATTATCCTAGTTTTAGAATGTGAGGATTAATTTTTAAACCTATATAACAAACGTGATGAGGAATATTGAGATTCTAGAGTTCAATCGTATACGAAAGGAAATATGCTTATGCAAAATGTTCTAGCCATTGATGTGGCTAAAGGTAAAAGTATGATATCTTTAATTAGTTCTTGTGGTGAAGTTCTAATTAAACCGTATGAAATTAATCATTCTATTAATGATTTTACTAATTTACTTAATAGAATTAAAAAGCAAAAATTAGATAATTTTTCTGTAATAATGGAATCTACGGGTATTTATCATAGACCTGTTGAAAGATTTTTCATAGAAAACAACTTCAAAGTATTTGTTATTAATGCATTATACTCAAAAATGTATAAACGTAACTTAAGAAAAACAAAAACCGATAAATTAGATTGTATCTCTTTGTCAGAATTATTCTTTACTACTGATTTTAGAGAATATATTAAACCAGATGATATTTATTTAAATATGAATGCTCTATCTAGACAATATCATGCTTTAGATGAACTATGTGTTAATTTGAAAAATAGATATAAAAATTTAGTTTATTTGTGTTTTCCTGAATATGAGTTAATATTTAAAAAGAAAACTATTTATAGTGACTTGGCACTAAGTTTTATTGAAAAATATCCACATGCTGATATTATTTCTAATACTAGAATAGATACATTGCAAAATTTCTTTAAAAAGAATGGTTTTAGACATTGGAAAAAGAAACCTGCAACAATAAAAGAATATGCAATCAACTCTTATCCATCTGTTTCGAAAGATGATGAAATAACTTCAAACCTATCACAACTTGCAAGATTAATTAATACTTATCAAAAAGAAATAGAAACAATTAAATATAAAATAATATTTTTAGGGAAGAAAATGAAATACTTTGAAAGTATTAACTCTATATTTGGTATTGGTGAATTTACAACATCACTAATAATTGCAGAAATTGGTGACATAAACAGATTTAAAAACATAAAAGAATTAACTGCGTACTGTGGATTAGATCCTTCAATAAAGCAATCTGGTAAATCTATAAATATAAAAGGTCCGATTTCCAAATCTGGAAACAAATATTTAAGAAAAATTCTTTTTGTATCTATATTAAATATTTTAAGTGTTACCAGAGTATGTCATATAGAAAATGATATTGAAACTTATTACAGAAAAAAACGTAATGAAGGAAAACATCATTACGTTGCAACAATTGCATGTACAACTAAACTTCTTCGACAAATTTTTGTACTATGCAAACAATTAGATAGGTAATCAAAACCACTTGATTACATTAATATTATATACTAAATAAGCACATAATTTCAAAATTTTAAAAAAATAGAAATTTCGTGTCTTTTCAGTATGCATTAATATAACACAAAAATTTATTGTTGACAAATATTAGAATGTCATTAATTTTTTTCAAACAAAAAAGGCCTAATAGAATTTATACCTTTTTTATTTATTACCAACGATTACTTTTCCATCTACATTACAAATATAGCAATTTGGTAATTTATTTTTTATTTTATTTAAAGCTTCTGGATCATTTTCAAACTTTCTTCCTACTAATACACCTTCAATTAGTTTAGAAGGCAATCCAAACATAATTGCTGATTCTCTATCAGTTGTAGAAGCATCTTTATTAAATCTTAAATCAATAAATTTTGGATAATATCTATAATCTAAAAATTCTTCTAAAGTTTCAGCTTCTAATTCAGTATTCCAAACATCTCCATATGATATTTTTTTTGCATAATCACTATCTGTATTTAGTATAAATGCTACTTGAGATTTATTAGATACTAAACTTGGTAAATATGTAACTTCCTTTGTTTTATCTCCCCACCAAATATAAGTTTCTGGATCATCATTAACTTTCTCTGTAATTTCATCAAATTTATGATATGGGATTAGAAAACTTTCCTGATAGGCTTCTAAACCTCTACCTTTTTTACATACAATAGTAAATCCACTATAATCTACAATATAATCTTTTAACTTCATATCTTCTTTTATATTCCATACGCCAACACTATTTTTTATTTTGTTTTGTCCAGGAATTGCAATTTCAGAAAAGTCTGTGCTAATAAATCCATTATCTACTATCCAATCAAACTCTCCAAATCCTTCTCTTATTCCATGCATAAAAGTTTCTTTTTTTAAAAATACTTCTTCTCCCAGAGAATATTTGTTTTTAGTATCAACTACAGTATCATCATAAAATAATTCTATATTATTTAATACTAATTCTAATGCTTTTCCTTTAAAAGTTCTATTAGCATAATTTATATAATCTTCTTTAGTTTTCATTAATAATACATTCTTCCTTTAATTTGTTTAATATGTATAAATAACAATCATCGAATAATTCATCTAATTCTTTTTGATTAAATAATAAATATATATTTTCATTATTTATATCATCTTCACTTAATTTATTAAACTCTTTAAATTCACCATTATTTAAATAATCAATTCTATGTTCAATATTTTCTTGTGAATAAAAGTTATCATTTAAAATAGATGCATTATTAAATATTTTATCTACATTATTAGGAATAAATAATTCTTCATTATTATAAATATATCTTCCATATTTTTCTAAATCACTATGTTTATATTTAAGAGATTCTCTAAAATTTTCAGATACATCAATAACATTACCATCATCACATTTAATACCAATTACATTTTTATTTTCATCTTGAATCCATTTATTAGTGTATATATATTCATTATAAAATTCATCAGTTAATATATGACAATAATAACCTATAATCATTGGATTTTTAAATCTGTCTTTGTAATCATTTAGAAATTTATTTAAATCTATTACTAATTCATTTGGACATTTTTTAAATCTTATACCAGTATAATAATGAGCATCTTTTCTTGTATATATTGAATCACTATCAACATCTGGAATTAAATTGCCAAAAGTGAATAAATCATTATCTAGATTTAATTTTTTATTGAGCTTTTTTGCTAACTTTAAATGTATTCCCCAACTTGGCATATTATCACTCCTATAAACTTTTAGTGAATCTTTTATTGAAATTAGTTTTAACTAAAACATCTTCCAATTTATACCCAACATTTTGATAAGACTTGTTTGATGATTCATAATTTATATCAGTTTGTAAAACTGGTATTAAATTATTATTTAAAATAATACTTGTCATATCATATATTAAATTTGCCATATAACCATTACCACGATATTCTTTTCTTGTATATGCATGTTCTACTCTAGCATAATTATCAATAATTTGATATGTTGCAAAACATATTATCTTATTATCTTTTTTATAAACATAAAAATTATTATCATTAATCCAATTTATAATCCATTTTTCAACATCATCACGACTAAAATCATATTCCCATTCTTTACCATTTTGTATCCACAAATCAATTAACTCTTCTTTATCTTCAATCGAAACTTTCTCTATTTTGCAATCAACTGTTCTTTTAGGCTTTTGAGGATTTATACATTTATAACATCCATTTATTTCAACAAATTCATTGATATTAATACCATTACTATCACTCATAAAATCATTAATTTCAGATTTATAAATAATATTTCCTTCTGCAGGTAATAATGACATCGACTCTTCTAACTTTTCTTTAGATATATCTTTTTTTGTCCAAAACCAAACATCTCCACTAGGGATTAATGTTTCGTTATCTTGATTATAAAAAATAAATATTGCATAATTTGAATTATCAGTTTCTATATCATAAAATTTTCTTTCACATAAATTTCCATATAAAAAATATTTATAATAATCATTTTTAAAATCATTATTACTAAATATAGGATGATTTACCTTTACCACATAATCACCATCTTTCAATTATAATTATATCATAGGAATGGTAAAAAACTAGACAATCTGGTTTTTTAAAAACAATGTCAAAATAGTATAGTTTTTAATGTAAACTTATCAAAAAATAGCGATGATTAGAAAATATTAATGTAAAATAAAGATAGAATTAGAATATAAAAGTGAGGTAAGCAGAACATGATAAGATTATTTTTCATAAAAAGCAAATTAAAAAATAAAAATTTGATAAATAACAATGACGATAAAATATTAGAAAAATATATAAATATTGCCAAGAAATCAAAAGAAGAAATATTACAAGAATTTAATACAAATATAGAAAAAGGTTTAACAACAAAAGAAGCTAATTTACGTTTAGAAAAAGATGGTGAAAATGTTGTTGTTAAAGATGATAAACACTCCTTTATATATTTCTTTATAAATTCTTTTAATGATAAATTTATTTTTATTCTCCTTCTTTTAGCGATAATAAATAGATTAGTCGGCAGTGATACGATAGGTACGATTATTATTTTAGCAATTGGTTTTATAAGTGCGATGATAAAATTCTTCCAAAATTATTCTACTTATAAGTTTAATAGAAAATTAAAAAGTGAAATGTTTTCAACAGCAATTGTTTTAAGAAACGGTAAAGAAGTAAGTCTTAGAACAGAAAAAGTTGTTAAAGGAGATATTATTCATTTAAATGCTGGGGCTATTATTCCAGCCGATGTCATTATTATAGAAAATAAGGATTTATTTTTAAATCAATCTGTTTTTACAGGAGAAAGTGCACCGATTGAGAAAAAAAACTTATTTAATGATACGAATGAAATATTTTCTTTATCGAATGTATGCTTGATGGGAACAAGTGTTATAAGTGGTAATGCAATTGCTGTTGTTGTTAATACAGGCTTTAAAACTTATCTAGGAAGCATGGGTAAACAAATTGATAACAAAAGAGAAATGACAAATTTTGAAAAAGGAATGAATGAAATCACGAAATTATTAATTAAATATATGGTTGTGGTTTCCATCGCTGTCTTTTTCATTTACGCTTTTATTCGTAAAGATATTTTAGAGGCCATTTTATTTTCTTTGTCTGTCGCGGTAGGTATTACGCCAACGATGTTACCTATGATTGTGAATGTTAATTTAACTAAAGGAACAAAAACGCTTGCAAAGAAAAAAACATTAGTAAAAAACATTCAAGCTATTCAAAATTTGGGCGCTATTGATGTTTTATGTACTGACAAAACAGGAACATTAACCTTAGATAAAATTGTTTTACAAAAATACATCAATGTTGAAGGAAAAGAAGATTTATCTATATTAGAATATGCTTTTTTAAATAGTTACTATAGTACGGGCATGAAAAATCTGGTTGATAAAGCGATTATAACTTATGGTCTCGAACATAAGATAAAAGATCAAATCGTGACTTATGAAAAAATAGATGAAATACCCTTTGACTACACTAGAAAAAAAGTAGGTGTTGTTGTTAAACATGAAAACCATTATAGAATCATTACCAAAGGAGCTTTAGAGGAAATATTAAAGGTTTGTAAGGATGTTAAGATTAATGAAACATATAAACCGTTAACAAAAGATATGCTGGAAAGTATTAATAAAAATGCTGAAAGCCTTGCTAAAGAGGGCATGCAAGTCATTGCACTTGCTTCTAAAAAAGAATATCGCGGTAAAGATATTTTTGATAGTAATGATGAAAAAGATATGACCTTTATCGGGTTTGTTGCTTTTTTAGATCCACCTAAAAAAGAAGTTAAAAGTACTATTCAAAAGTTAAATGAATATGGCATAACCACTAAAATTTTGACCGGGGATAATCCTTATGCTACAGAAAATATTTGCCATTTAGTAGGAATAGAAAATAAAGAAATATTACTTGGTTCAGATATTGATAAAATGGATGATACCAAACTTTCTAAAAAGGTAGAAGAAGTAAATGTTTTTGCTAGAATGAATCCTTTACAAAAAGAGAGAATAATAAAAATACTTAGACAAAATGGCCACGTTGTTGGTTATATGGGTGATGGTGTAAACGATGCCCCATCATTACATAATGCGGATGTAGGAATCTGTGTCAATACAGCCACAGATATTGCTAAAGAAGCAAGTGATATCATTCTATTAGAAAAAAGTTTAAAAGTTGTGTTTAATGGGGTTATCGAAGGAAGAAAAGTATACGGTAACATCATAAAATATATGAAAATGGCTTTAAGTTCTGATTTCGGTGATGTCTTTAGTATTTTTCTTGCCAGTATTTTCTTACCATTTTTGCCATTATTACCTATTCAAATGTTGATTCAAGATTTCTTGTATGATTTTTCTCAAATCGGTATACCTTATGATAATGTTGATGAAGAATTTTTACTTAAACCTAAAAAGTGGAACACGAAAGGATTAGGAACATTCATGAATGTGATGGGACCAGTAAGTTCTATTATTGATGTTTTAGCTTTTTTAAGTTTTTGGTTTATCCTTGGTTACAACCAAATGGCAAGTGAAAGTTATTTTCAAACGGCTTGGTTTGTGGAGTGTTTGATAAGTGAAACTTTGATTATTCATTTTATCAGGACGTCCAAAGTTCCTTTCGTTCAGTCAAAAGCAAATCCTATATTAATGTGTTTAACGACAGTTACGATAGTAGGGACAATACTTGCTCCAATAGTTTTACATAATATTAAATCTTTTCATTTTGAATTATTGCCACCATTATACTATGTGCTAGTAGTAGGCTTAACTGTTTTATATGTAATTTTAGTTCAAATTGTAAAGAAAATATATATTAAGAAATTTGGAAACTGGTTGTAAAATATCTAAATTTCTACCTTAAAGTAAGTAGCTAACAAAAAGGGCATACTTGCTTTTTTGTTCTTTCATAAAGAAAATAAAATCCGATTGTAGATTATATTGTTTTGTAAAATTGTAAGAAAATTTTCCTTAAAATTATAATTTGAATAATTACTGATGTTTAGTATAATAATAGCAGATTAATGTATTTATTAATTTGATTTGAAAATATATATTTAAAAAAATAAAGACAGCAAGCACTGTAAAAAAAGGCGTGAGGAAAATGATAAAATTATCAGAAATAATAGAAGCTCTAGAAGATGTTGATACTAATATGACCGCGTATTTTAATACTAAAACAAATGAAATACTGTGGCAAAATGGTATTGAGCCAGAATATTCGACTTATAAAGAAGAGGATGAATTAAAAGATGAAATTGTCTTTATGTTTGATTTTACTTCTAAAAATGACTATGATATTATGCTTCAGTTTATTTATACGATAGATAACATAGAGTTAAAAATGTTTTTGATATCACAAGTAAATGGTCGTGGTGCTTTTAAAAGATTTAGAATATCTATTGATACTTATAGTTTAACTGAAAAATGGTATAAGTTTAGGGATGAAAAATATAAAGAAATTGCTATCCATTGGTGTGAAGATAATCACATTAAATATGAGAAAGATTGTTAAATATAATGTACTAATAATTTATAATTAATAGGAGATGGTATCTATGAATGAAAAAAAATTGGACTCAAGTATTAACGAATATATAGAAGAAATAACACCAAGTAATTATATTAAAAAGTCGCAATGGGAGATGGCCATCGGACTGCAAGAAGTAGATAATTTGAAGCCTTCCAAATATCTTGAAAGTCTTGTGAATAATAACATTACAGGGAAAATGACCCTTTTAGAAGTAGAACAAAGCTTAAAAAAATATTATCTTGAAAAAGATTCTAACAATGACATTAACACAAATGAATTAGAATGTGACTTTGTATCCGCAAGAATTGTAGAATTATTACAAGAAAAAAAGTTTGAATTATCGGTAGATTATTTAAAGTATGTTCACAAATATCTTTTTCAAGACGTTTTTTCTTTTGCTGGTGAATTTAGAAAAGTTAATTTTTCTAAACATGAAAAAATACTAAATAATGATTCTGTCCCCTACGGTGACTACAAAATGTTAGAAGTTTCTTTAAATTATGATATTTCTTTAGAAAAAGCAAAAAATTATAAAGAAATGTCTATAGTTGAAGTTATTAATAGTATTGCAACATTTTCTTCTAATATATGGCAGGTTCATCCTTTTAGAGAAGGCAATACCAGAACAACCGCTTTGTTTATTGAAAAATATCTTATTAGTTTAGGATATAATGTGGATAACACATTGTTTAAAAATAAATCGGTTTATTTTCGAAACGCTTTAGTAAGAAGTAATTATTTCAATGATGAATTAGACATAAAAGAGGATAAGCAATATCTAATAAAATTTTATGAAAATCTTTTGTTAGGAAAAAATAATAATTTACATTCAAGAGATTTAATTGTTCAAAATTTATTTATTAATAAAAATGAAGATACTTTGAAATAAAGTGTTTTTTTTATGTAAATAAACGCCAAAAATAGTTATTAAAAATATATTTACTAATACCCTGTAGGGGTGTTATAATGTTTCCGTTGGAGATAAAACCCCATACTAAAAAATAATTTAATGTACCTAGTTAGGAGTTCTTATTTATGTATGTAACTTACATTAAAATAGACGGTATCCATTGTGATAATTGTCGTAAAAAAATAAAAGAAAAATTATTAAAAGAGAAAGATATAAAAGAAGTAGAGATAAATAAAAATATGGCTAAAATTACTTCTTCTAAAAAGTTAAATGATGAAAAAATAATTTGTTTAATTAATTCATTAGATTATTTTACTAAGGAAGAATATATAAGTGAAAATATTAAAGATATAAATTCTGATTGTAACTTAAAAGAGTTTATAATTATTTTCTTTTATCTTTTAATATTCATTTTTTTGATAAGAATGATATTTGGCTATAACATTTTTAATGTCATTCCAACAATTGATAATAATATGACGTACGGTATGCTTTTTATAACGTGTTTGTTAACGAGTATTCATTGCGTTAGTATGTGTGGTGCTATAAATCTTATGGCAACATTTAATAGAGAAAATAAAATTAACCTGAAGAAACCTATTTTATATAATTTAGGAAGACTACTATCGTATACCATTTTAGGAGGAATCGTTGGTTTTATTGGTTCTGTTATTAGTGTCAACGAAATCGTTAATGGATGTCTTATTATTTTTGCTTCTCTTATTATGTTACTTATGTCTTTAAATATGTTAAACATTTTATCATTTAAATGGCCAAGATTTATAAAAATTAAAAAAAATATTAAAACAAATAATGCTTTATTGATAGGTTTATTAAATGGTTTTATGCCATGTGGACCCTTAAGCGCTATGCAAGTTTATGCTTTATCAACAGGATCATTTATAAAAGGTGCCTTATCAATGTTTTTGTTTTGTTTAGGAACTATTCCCTTTATGTTAGGGGTTGGGCTATTATTTAATGCTCTAAAAGGAAGAAAAAGAATCATACTAAATAAAGTGGCATCTGTTCTTATTTTATTACTATCCTTAGGCATGCTATTTAGAGGCTTAAATACATTAGGTTTAAATTTTAATCTATCAACAAATCATTATGAAAATTATACAGCCACTACTATTTATGAAGATTATCAAGAGGTAAAAATTAATTTATCTTATGATAGTTATGGTGATATTTTAGTTCAAAAAGGTAAAAAAGTTCGCTTAATTATTAATGTAGATAAAAAATATTTAACAGGGTGTAATAATGTTGTTATGATAAGTGAATTTAATATCAAAAAAGAATTAACCGTTGGGGAAAATATCATTGAATTTGTCCCAGAAAATACGGGTACTTATTCTATGAATTGCTGGATGAATATGATTACAAATAACATCCAGGTTATTGATGATGAAAACTATTTCGAGGTGAAAAAATGAAAAAAATAATTTTAAGAATAGAAGGTATGACTTGCAGTGCTTGTTCCAATAGTCTTGAAAAATATTTACTAAAACAAAAAGGCATTGAGGATGTTTTAGTAAATTTAGTCATGTCTTCGGCAAGTATAAGTTATGACGATAGTCTTACCGAGAATGATTTAAATCAATTTGTGAAAGAAGCCGGTTTTAAATCTTTAGGCGTTTATCAAGAACAGGAAGAAAAAGAGTCTCATAAAAAAGTGTACTTTGCAATTAATGGCTTACTCGCCTTATTTGTTTTATATGTTTCTATGTCTCACATGGTTCATTTGCCTGTCATACCTTTTCTAAATATGATGATTTATCCTTTGAATTACGCGCTTTGTTTATTTCTGCTTAGTTTGTATTTCTTATATTTTGGAAGAGACATTGTTATAAGTGGTATCAAAAATATCAAATATAAATCACCTAACATGGATACTCTTGTTATGCTAGGGGTTATGGCAAGCTTCTTATTTAGTACGTTTAATTTAGGAATGATTTTAAAAGGAAATACTGATTATGTTGAGAATCTATATTTTGAAAGTGTTTGTGTTATTCTTTACTTGATTAAATTTGGAAGATATATAGATAATATCAGTAAGGAAAAGACGAAAGAAGCCATAAAAGGATTAGTAACTATCACTCCAAATAAAGCCCTTCTTTTGAAAGACAATGAAGAAAAAGAAGTATCTATAGACGAGGTAAAAAAAGGAGATATTTTAATAACAAGACCTGGAAATCGTTTTGCTGTAGATGGCATCGTGGTTAAAGGATTTTCTCATGTTGATGAATCTTTTATCAGTGGGGAATCAACGCCCGTAAAAAAAGGTGAAAATGATAAAGTCGTCGCGGGTTCTATTAATTTAGATGGTGAGATTTTTTATAAAGCTGTAAATATTGGCAAAGAGTCTACCATATCAGAAATTGTTAGATTAGTCGTTGAAGCTACCAATACGAAAGCCCCTATCGCACGTATTGCCGATAAAGTAAGTGGTGTTTTTGTTCCGATTGTTATTGTTCTTTCTCTTTTAACATTTATTATTCATTTGTTATTAGGATTTACTTTTAGTGAGTCTATTGTTTATCTTGTCAGTGTTTTGGTCTGTGCTTGTCCTTGTGCTTTAGGACTCGCTACTCCTCTTGCCATTGTTGTCAGTGAAGGTTTATGTGCAAAAAATGGAATTTTAGTAAAGAAATCAGCGATACTTGAAAATGCCAACAAAGTAGACGTTGTTATTTTTGATAAAACGGGCACTTTAACTTATGGTAATTTAAGGATTTCTAAAGTAATAAATAAATCTTCTTATTCTGAGGACGATTTATTAAAACTTGTTTCTTCTTTAGAGATAAAATCCACTCATCCTATTGCCGGTGCCTTTAAAACTTATTTAGAAGATAATAATTTAAAAATATTAGAAGTCGAAAATTTTAAAAATATTCCTGGAGTAGGGTTATCTGGAAAAATAAATGATAAAGAATATTTGCTAGGCAGTCATAAAATTTTAGCACAATATCATATCGATAATAAACTTTTAAGTGACGAAGAAGATTTATCACAAAACGGTAATAGTATCGTTTATGTTGTTGAAAATAAAAAGGTCATTGCTTTAATTGGCGTTAAAGATATTATTAGAGACAACGCTAAGGAAGTTGTAAAAAAACTAAAAGAATTAAAAAAAGAAGTTATCATGCTAACCGGTGATAATGAAGTGACTGCCAAAATTATTGCGCAAAGTATTGGTATAGAAAAAGTCATCGCCGGAGTATCTCCAAAGGATAAAGCAGAAGAAATAAAAAAATTAAAAGTTAAAAATCTAAAAGTGATGATGGTGGGAGATGGTATTAATGATGCGCCAAGTTTATCCATTGCTGATATTGGGGTCAGTTTAAATTCTGCTATTGACATTGCAGCTGATTCGGCGGATGTTATTTTGATGCGAAATGATTTGAATTCTATTTATCATTTATTTGATATTAGTCAAAAAACGTTGCATAATATAAAAGGTAATTTATTCTGGGCTTTTTTCTATAATGCTTGTATGATACCTATCGCCTGTGGCTTGTTTGAATTTATAGGTGTTAAAATGAACCCGATGCTTGCTGGTCTTGCAATGACCTTATCTAGTTTTACTGTTATAATAAATGCTTTAAGATTAAAAAAATGGAAAGGAAAATAAAATATGTTTCATAAAAAGATTAAAAAAATAGTTACGATTGAAGGTATGATGTGTAATCATTGTAAAAATAAAGTAGAAAGTTCTTTAAAAGAACTAGAAAATGTCACGAAAGTTAAAGTGAATTTAGCAAATAAAACAGCTGAAATTTATTCAAATGAAGTGATTAGTGATGAAGATATTAAAAAAACTATTACAAATCTTGGTTACCAAGTAACTAGTATTGAAGGAAAATGATTATGAAAAAGATAGGCGTTCTTTTAATATTGTTTACTTTTACTTTTTCATTAACTGGATGTAATCAAAAAGAAACAGAGATGGCTAATGAAGAAAAAGTGTCCGCAAGATTAAAGACGATAACTGGCGAGGTGTTTTCTGCCACCTTAAATGAAGAAGGTAATATCATCATTAAAGAAAGTGAAATTTCTGAAAATGCTATGTATATTAGTTATGAATATGAGGGAGTAACCATTGGCCTTTTAGCTGTTCGTGATTCCAAAGGAAAAGTGAAAGTTGTTGTTAATACTTGTCAGTCTTGTGGAGGAGCGCCGTATGCTTATTTTGTCCAAGTAGGAAATAAAATACAATGTCAAAATTGTGGAAGTTTATTTGCTATTGATGATTTAGATAATTTAATTGATGATGGTTGTAATCCAATTGCTATAGAAGATAAAAATACGGAAAACGGTATTATTACTATAGGTACTAAACAACTAAAAGAATTAAAAGATAAATTTGAAAATTGGAAAGGACCGAAGGCTTAGCTTAAAGGCCTTTTGTTTTTTATAAAAGTTAATTAATTAAGGAGGAAAAGAGATGAGTTATTTAGATGCTTACGTTTTAGAAATGAAAGAAAACATAAAAAAATATTCTGATTTAGACGAATTAGAACGTATTCGTTATGTTTATTTAGACTTAGGAAGTCGTCTTTCTTTTGATGAAACTTTTAAACCATTTGGCAATAGTAAAACAAGACAAAATATTTATAAATATCATAGTCAATTTAAAAAAGATTTAGACGAGTGTCTAAAAAATAAAAAAGCTATTTGTAAATCTATAGCCTATATCCTAGAATATGTCTTAAAAAATTTAGGTGTGGATATTATCACCGTAGTAGATGAAGACGATACAAGAAAGTGCCCTCATGTTTACAATATAATAAGACAGAAAAATGCCATAACTTATGTTGTTGATTTACAAGAAGATATTTATAACATTCAATCTCGTTATTTTACTAAAAATTTTGGTATTGATTCGATTAAAGAAATGAATCTGGTAATCCCAAAAGGAAAACTTGAACAAATTGATAGAAAAATAGGCTATGTTACTAAAGATAATTATTATGCTGATGAGTATTTATATTTAATGCATAGTGTTGTCGATTCGATTCCTGATTTTAATAAAAAAGTACAATTCATTTTAGAAAATATTGATGCCTACTCTTTAGAGAATATGGGGTATACAGACATTGAATGGCATCATAAAAATATATTAGAATCTTTCTTTTCACAAAAGGAATTTGACTATCAAGAATCAACAGGAAAAATTAGAATGATAGATTGTTATAAAGACATAAATGGTATTAGAAAATATATTTTATGTTTATCCGTCCAAAAAGGGCACGAAACAGAGTTTTATCTTTATAATAAAGAAAAAGCTAAATATTGTAAAATCGATATAAATCATTTTGCCAGAGCCGTAAAAAATGGTTTAATCATTCATAATTGTTCTGTGCCGGGTTTAAATAGAATTTTAAAAAAAATCAATTAACTTCAACTTGATTTTTAGTTCGTTCAACTCCTAGTTGATTTATATA
>CAKOQM010000035.1 GCA_934101275.1 uncultured Bacilli bacterium | reverse complement strand
ACCCTGTCGCCAAGTGGTAAGGCAATGGGCTCTGACCCCATCATTTCGCCGGTTCGAATCCAGCCAGGGTAGCCAATGAATGAAAAAAGTCTTGTTTGATCAAGGCTTTTTTAATACTTTTTAGGCGGTAAATTGTCTAAAATATTAAGATATGAGGTATAACGACTGGGTAAAATTTTTTCTTCTAAAAGAGCTTCTTTGACACCACAGTTTCTTTCGTTCCGATGAAAACAATCTTTGAATTCACAAGAATAGTTTTTAAATTCTGAAAAAGCCTCTTTCACTTCTTCTTTGGTAGCATTTAAAATATCTAAAGCAGAAAAACCAGGAGTATCACAAAAAAGAATATCAGAAATAGCAAATATTTCGGTATGTCTTGTTGTGTGTTTTCCACGATTCAGAGCCAAAGAAATTTCATTTGTTTTCAAATTTAGAGTTTCATCCATTTTATTTAGTAAGGTACTTTTACCGGCTCCAGTTTGACCAGTTAAGACGACCAAAGAATCTTTTAAATAATCTTTTAAGGAATCCAAATCGGTATTTGTAAAGCAAGGAATCCCAATACTTTCATAATAAGACTTTATTTTTCTAAACGCTTTTGTATCTTCTAGTAAATCAAGTTTTGTAAAACAGATTAAAGGTTTTATGTGGCTCAGTAAAATAGAAGTAATTTCTTTATCAAGTAAAAGAAAATTAAAATCAGGTTGTCTCAAGGAAGTAATAATAAGGCCATAATCAACGTTGCACACACTTGGACGTTGAAGTTCATTTTTACGAGGCAGTAATTCCAAAATATAATTGTTTTCTTCATCTATGGTGCAAAAATCTCCCACTAAGGGAGTTTTTTTCTGCATTCTAAATTTGCCACGAGGCACACATTCGAAAAGGCCTTTCTCGGTTTTAACGGTATAATGATTACTAATATTTTTTATAATTTGTCCTTTTAACATGTTGCTCCTTCGGTTCCACATTCTCTGCCTTCGCTGTCGGTGTCTTTTGGCTCTTCTTCCTTAACTCCAGATGATTTTTTGGCAACCGTAATAGTAATCGTTGTATTTTCAACAATACGACTACCCTTTTCTCTGCTTTGTCCAATAACAACACCACTGGCTTTTGAATTATCTTCTTTTTCTACTTTGTTTACGGTAACATTATATTTTTTTAAATAATCCACCACATCGTCATAGGTATAACTTCCCGTTGTAAAGTCTGGATATTTATCTACATTTGGAATATATAAAGTAACATAATCGCCTTTACTTACTTTTTCATTAGCGGCTGGACTTTGTGATAAAATCGTATTTTCTTCTGCTTTTTCATCACTCGTACTTTTCTTTTCTACTAAAACTTGGATGCCTAAAGCTTCGAGTTTTCCTTTAATTTCTAAATAATTTTTGCCGGTGTAATCTTCTAAAGTGATTTTAGAATCTCCTTCACTTACCCATAACGTAACTTCCGTTCCCTTGGTTCGTTTGGTATTGGCCAAAGGTGAAGTTTTAACCACATTGCCAAAAGGAATATCTTCCGAGCTTATCTTTTGCTGATCACTTGCCACTTTAAAGCCCGCATCTTGCAAAGTCTTTAAAGCATCTTCCACCGTATAACCAGAAACATCTGGAATCGTAATTTCTTTATTCGTTGTTAAAGCAGGTATTAAAATAACAATCGTTGTTATCGCGACAATTAAAAATGTAAAAATAGACGCTAAAACAATAAGTAATTTATTTTGCTTTTTCAAGTCATTTTTTGTGATTTGCTTAGCCAATATTTCACCTTCATCTTCTTTTAAAGTCTCTTTTTTAAAATGTGTTTTTACTTCATCTTCCTCACTCGTTATTTTCTTAACTTCCTTTTTCTTTGTCTCACTAAATTCTGGATAAGGAAGTTTTATTAAGGGTTCATGGATTCTTTCTTCATCAAGACATGTTAGAAGGTCATTATGCATTTCTCTCGCATCAGCATAACGATTCTTAGGATTTTTAGCGGTTGCTTTTAAAATGATATTTTCGACACTAGTAGGTATATTTGGCAAACTATCCCGAATGCTTGGTAAAGGTTCTTTTAAATGCTTTAAAGCAATTTCAACCGCGTTATCCCCGCGATAAGGAAGTGTTCCCGTTAAAAGTTCATACATAACAATTCCCATCGAATAAATATCGCTTTGTAAAATAGCCCCTTTACCGTTTGCTTGTTCTGGTGGAATATAATGAACACTACCCATTACGGAATTAGTCTGTGTAAGCTCGGTACTATTCATGGCCATAGCAATACCAAAGTCCATGATTTTAACAAGCCCATTTTCCATAATCATAATATTTTGAGGTTTAATATCTCGGTGAATAATATAAGAATCATGGGCAACACTCATACCATCCGTAATTTGAAGCATGATATCGATAACCTCACTTAAGGTTAATTTTCCTCGTTTTTTAATTAAATCTTTTAAGTTTTTACCTTCTACATATTCCATGACAATATAATATTGTCCGGCATCTTCCCCAACATCATAAACTTCGACAATGTTTGGATGTGTAAGACTACTAGCTGATAAAGCTTCTCTTTGAAACCGTCTAACAAATTTTTCATCGTTAGCTAAATCGCCTCTTAAAACTTTCACCGCGACATTGCGATCTAAAATTGTATCGTAAGCAAGATAAACATTGGCCATACCACCTTCACCAATAGCTTTAATGATTTGGTATCGGTCACTTATTTTTTGCCCTTTCATTATCATTTTAACACCCACTTTATATTTCTAAATAGGCGACTGAGATATTATCTACGCCACCTCGAGCATTGCTTTTTTTGATTAATTTTTTCACTTTTTCTTCAATAGTTAAATCTTCTTCTAGTACTTTTTCTATTTGTTCTACCGTAAGCATGTTGGTAAGCCCATCACTACAAAGAAAAATACCATCTACATCCGTTTCCACCTCAAAAATATCCATATCAATATTTTCTCCAACACCTAAAGCTTTCATAAGAACATTCCTTTTAGGATGCGTTTTAGCTTCCTCCTTGGTAATATCCCCAGCTTCTACTAAAAGATTGACAAGGGTATGATCTTTCGTTACTTTATGAAGGTGATGATTTTTTAAAACAAAACCTGAAGAATCACCAATGTTACCAAAAATCAAAAAGTTATCTGTTTTTAATGCTAAGACAATGGTTGTTCCAAGACCTGTGGAATCAAAATGCGTTTTAGCATAATCTAAGATAGCCTCATTGATTTCACTAACATTATCATTAAGCCAGTTTACAGCATCTAATTTAGAACCCACACTACTTAGTTTTTGGAAACGTTTTCCAAAATGCGTTACAGCAAGAGAAGAGGCCACTTCTCCTGCTCTATGACCTCCCATGCCATCACAAACAAGCATTAAAGTCTCACCACTCGTATTTTCAATAATTAAAACACTATCTTCATTGTGACTTCTTACCTTGCCTACGTCTGTTAAATAATATGATTTCATAGTCCACCTCGTTATCATAATAAGCATATCAAATATTTTAAAGATCGTCTATAAAATTGCTTCCCCGGTCACTTTTTTATGAAATGAGTTTGACATTTTATTGACAATTACTTATGCAATAAAAGAAAACCAAGAGCAAGAAGATAACCTAAAAAGGCCGTGATAAAAGCAATCATGCCACTTGTAATGTAACCGGCTTTAGGAAGTGTTTTGGTAAGTCTTAAAACTTCTTCTTTTTTAAAAGTCCGATCTTGGGTTTCTAATTTTTCATACATTTCTTCTCTTTTTTGTAAAGCCGTTTGTTGATTTTCATTTAAAACCCCATTTTGCTCGATAAGTTTAAAAGATTCCATCACTTGATTGTAATGATTTAAAAAGAGTAATACCTCCTCAGACACATAATCTTGATAAACCATGATGTCGTATAAAAAGGCATAATATAAATTCATTTCAAGCATTTCTTCTTCTGTATAAGCCCGATCTAAAGATAATAATTCATAAAATTCTTTTTCTGAAAGGCTAAGAACCATACTTTCTTCTTTTTCTTCTTCTTTAACACTGGAAGATGTCATTTCTTCTTTTGATAAATTTTCTTGATTATCACTCATAGAATTCATGTTACGGTATAAATTTCCGTTCTTATCTTGATATGTAGAATATATTTTGTGGTTGGAAATAAGGAGTTCATGTTCGTCATTTTTCTTAGCATAACTACCATTTTGATTCACACTTTTTTCATGATAGGCAATCTCTTGATCGAATTGTTCTGTCTTTTCTCCTGCTTTATAAGAGGCTTCTAAATTCACTTCATACATCTTTCTTTGTAAAGCATCGTATAAATCTTTTTCTGTAACTTTACCACCATTGGTTTCTAATAAATTTTTGTAAACACTTAACACATCCGCTGGTAAAAAATTGTAAAGAATATGATCTGTTCCCATATCATCGATATAATGAACATACTTTTTCATTTCGCCATTGTGTTCTAAAGAAACGAGTGCAAGATTTTTAATTGTTGGATTATTCTCACTTAATTTTTGTAAGGCTTCTTGTTCTTCTTGAATTTTTTCATGAGCTAAGACTTCTAGTTCAATTAAATGGACAAAGTTACTTTCTTCAAGGGTTTTAACATTTGGCCTTGAAAGAATTTCTTGTAACGATATTTTTGATAAATCTATTCTTTTACCATTATAAATAAGTTCATTATTTACAACATTAATATTAGGATAATTTTCCTTCACTTGTTTAAAAACATATTCATTCATTTTTAATTTTACCTCTTTCTTATTTTTCTAACCAAATAGTGGTCGGTCCCATATTGGTTAACGAAACTTCCATATCGGCTCCAAAAACACCGGTTTCTACATGGATTTCTTTCTCTAATTTTTCTTTAAATTGATTGTAAAGTAAGATGGCTTTATCGCCTCCTAAAGCTTTTAAGTAACTTGGACGATTTCCTTTTTCTGTGTTGGCATAAAGTGTAAACTGGCTGACAAGTAAAATAGAACCCTTGACATCCAATACGCTTTTATTCATAACCCCTTTCTCATCTGGAAAGATACGCAGATAAAGAATTTTTCGTGTCATATATGAAATTTCTTCTTCACCATCACCTTCGGTAAAACCAGCCAAAACCACTAAGCCTTTTTTACAGTTACCTACACTTTTTTCTTCTACCTTAACACAAGCATTTTCACATCTTTGAACTAAAACTCTCATGCGCGGGTAACCTCTTTAACAAATTTAAATGTCATAAGACTATTCATAAAACCTTCTAAATTTTCTTTATTATTTACTTTAACCATCAATTCATAAAGCGTATCTTGATCTTTAACTTTTGTTTTCACCGCATCAATGTAAATATTTTTACTGGTTGCTTTTCCAATAATATCTAAAAGATAATTTTTACCCGTTTCACAAACCACGATGACTTTGGCTAGATTAGAAACTTCTTTTAAGGAGTTCCAACTCACTGTAATTAAACGATTTTGAGTACCTTTTACATTAGGACAATCTTTTCGATGAACCGTAACCCCTTCACCTTTTGTGATAAAGCCAATAATTTCATCGCCAAAAATAGGATGACAACACTTAGCTAAATGCGTCATAATGCCATCTTCACCATTAACTAGAATAAGACCACGTTGATTTTTAGAAGAGGATTGCTTGGGTTCATTATTTAATACTTTTTCAATTAAAACATCCCGAACATCTTTCTTTTCTTCTGTTGCTAAAGAAATAATGTAACTTGCTGTAAAACGAAGAGAGCCAATGGAAAAATAAATATCATCTAAACTGGCTAGTTTTAAATCATTACAAATTTTTTTGACATTTTCATTCGATAAAACGGTGTCAAACGATAATTTTCTCTTCCGTAGTTCATTATTTAAAATAACTTTTCCTTTTTCGGTATAACTATCTTTTTCTTGTTTACTAAAATAAGCTTTTATTTTATTACGTGCATGACTGGTTTTGACAAAGTTTAACCATTCTTTATTAGGAACACCTGTAGAACTGGTTTTTATTTTCACAATATCATTGGTTTGAAGTTCATAGTTTAATGGCACAATCGCATCATTGACAATAGCCCCGACGGTTTTATCCCCAATATCTGTATGGACACGGTAAGCAAAATCAAGGGGCGTTGATCCCTTAGGAAGCTCTAAAACATCACCTTTAGGAGTAAAAACATAAATACTATCATTTAATAAATCGCTTTTTACTTCTGAAGCAAACTGAGCATCCGAAAGATTTTCACTTGATTCAATAAGGTTTCTAAAGATTTCTAATTTTTGTTCCATGATGCTTTTTACGTAGTGTTTCTCTTTATAAGCAAAGTGGGAAGCGACACCTTTCTCGGCAAATTCATCCATTTCTTCGGTTCTTATTTGCACTTCATAACGATGTCCATCACTTCCAAAGACACCAGTATGTAAACTCTGGTACATATTTGCTTTAGGCATCGCGATATAGTCTTTAAAACGACCAGGAATCGGACGATATTTTGCATGAATAAGGCCAACGGCTAAGTAGCATTCACTTACCTTTTCAACAATAACTCGAAGAGCTAGAATATCATAAATTTTCTCCCATGTTTTCCCATTATTTAACTTATTATAAATACTGTAAACACTTTTTACACGACTTTTAATATGGAAAGGAATATTTTGCTCGGTAAGCATTTCACTTATAGAGTCTTCCATTTCTTTTAAACTTTCCTTTAATTCTTCTTGGGTCGCATTTAAACGTTCTAAAATATCATTATAAACATCTGGTTTACTGTATTTTAAACATAAATCTTCCATTTCGCCTTTAATTTTGTACATACCAAGACGATGTGCAATGGGAATTAAAACGGTCATCGTTTCATTCACTTTTCTTTTACGATCTTCTTCTAGTAAAGCATCAGCAGTACGAAGATTATGAAGCCGATCAGCTAGTTTTAAAAACAAAACTCGGATATCTTCACTCATTCCTACTAAAATTTTACGTAAGTTAATAGCGGAATATTCCGAATCATCTTGAAGTTCCAAGCGATTAATCTTGGAAATCGTCCAAACAATACTTGCCACATCAGAACCAAATAAAGAAGTGATTTCTTCTTTTGTCGCGTCCGCATGATTCATTGTTTCATGAATTAATGATGCCATTATAGTTTCTGCATCCACGCACATATCAAGAAGAATTTCCATAACACCTAAAGGATGGGTCATATAAGAAAGACCATTTAAACGCATCTTACCTTTATGTTTTTCACATCCAAATTGATACGCTAAAGTAATTTTCTTTTGTTCTTCTTCGGTATAATATTCTTCACATTTTAAAAGTAATTTATTAAAAATTTCATCTGTTTGCATAACTTACCTCTTTTCTTTCCCAACATATTCATAAATCGTATCTTTAAAAGGCATATCACTTTTTTCAATTTCTTCTAGCATTTTAACCCGGTCAAAAAAGACATTCTTTCTAGTAAACGTAAACCCTTCTTTCGTTTCCTCTAAAACATAATAACAAGCCATATTCTTTTTATCTTTTTGATACCCCCATGCTTAAACTTCGTAAGGTGTAAAAATCTGTGTTTTGATAGGTTTCACAAGGTATTTCAAAATGAGTATGACCTCCGAAAATGGCATCATAAGAAAATAAAGAGTTGCCATGAAAAAGAGGATGCTCTAAGTTATTCTCTCTTAATAAAGAAAGGACTTTTTCAGGACTTGGCCCATCCCCAATCGCATCTCCTAAACAACAGATAGCCTCCACATTTTCTTTTTTTATTTCTGTCAAACATTTTTCTAAGGGTTCTAAAAGACCATGAACGTCTGTCATTAAAACAACTTTCTTTGACATCTTACTTCTTCCCTTCTTCATCTAATAAAATCTCACAATGGATAGAAGGATCTAATTTTTTCTTAAAAATAAGTGCATCTTTAATAGAACCCGCGACATAACCATAATGAATCGGAATGGCAAGCTTGGGTGCCATGTAATTCGTAAGAGAAGCCGCTTCCAAGCAATCCATAGTATAACATCCTCCAACAGGAACAAACACAACATCACAGCTTACTTCTTTGGCTTCTTTAATCGCGTCCGTATCTCCCATTATATAATAAATGACATTATCAAGATTCACTAAATACCCTACCCAACCACTGGATTTGGGATGATTTTTTTTATGAAGATTGTAAGCTGGAAGGGTTTTAAATTCAATATTTTTTAACGTATAGGTTTGATTAGGTTTAACAACCATAAT
Organism: uncultured Bacilli bacterium; assembly: GCA_934101275.1. Classification (GTDB taxonomy): domain Bacteria; phylum Bacillota_I; class Bacilli_A; order RF39; family UBA660; genus Ventrenecus. Next base: position 5,906 of record CAKOQM010000035.1, on the reverse strand, counting down.
ATACTCTTCATCAAAGCCAACGCTTAAAAGTTCTTCCACAATATCTTTAGGAGTAATAATCACCGTATTTTCCTTTTTAAGTTCTAAAATAGATAATAAAGAAAAATGATCAAAATGAGGATGCGTGATAAAAATATAATCTGCGTCATGTCTTGTTTTCACTTCTAAAGGATCAAAATATAAAATCTTACTTCCTTCTAGACGAATACTACTTTGTTTATTGACACTAATTGGTTGCATAGTTTTCACCTTTATGTTCATACAAAACTAAACTATCCGTATTTAAAATATCATCTACCATAATGCCTAAAGTAAGAGCTTTTTGCCCTTTCCAAGTATAATGGCATAAATAAGACCAAATATCTTCTTCTGTAATATATAAATATTTTTCTCGAATCATTTCATTTTTTTTGGTTCTTAAAGCGGGAAGTAGTTTTTGATAAAGTTCTTCTAAACTCGCAAAATTTTGTTCTTTCATGTCATCACCTATTCTTAAACTTTGTCCTTTCGCATAACATTATTATAAAGCAAATAAAGAGATTAGGAAAGTGATTATTTGAAAAAAGACACATTCAAAAAATCAATATTTATTTTACTATTTGGTGGCTTAATGACTAAAGTATTTGGCTTTATTATACGTATTTTAAGCACAAGAACATTAGGTCCTGAAGGAATCAGCTATCTTACAATTGTCATGCCAACGTATTCTCTTTTTATCACGCTTTCTTCCCTGGCTCTTCCGATTAGCATTTCTAAAATGGTTAGCGAAAATAAAATGAGAAGTAAACGCATCTTTTTTTCTACGTGTTTTTTTATCTTGTTTTTTTTGAGTATTCTTATTTTTCTTATTTTTTTAACAGCACCTTTTATTGCTAATAATTTACTTAGACAACCCAAAGTTTACCCTTTAATCCTTGCGATGGCATTCACACTTCCTTTTATTTCAATCACTTCTTTTTTAAAAGGATATTTTCTTGGTAAACTAAAAGTTCACCCTAATGTTATTTCTAATTTTTTTGAACAAATAACACGTATTTTATTTATTCTTTTTTTACTTCCTAAAATTATTTCTTATGGCCTTTTATACGGCGTCATCTCCTATATTTTATTAAACGGATTAACCGAATTTATTAGTATTCTTGTTTTTTCTTCCTTTCTGCCCCATAAAATAGCTTTAACAAAAGAAGATATAAAACCTAACAAAAATATTATTAAAGAAATGTTGCAAACAAGCCTTCCTTCAATGTCCAGTCGTGTATTTGGAAATATTGGTTTTTTTCTCGAACCTATCCTTTTAACCAATCTCCTTCTTTTTAGTGGTTATTCTTCTTCCTATATTTTAAAAGAGTACGCTGCTTATAACGCTTATGCAATTGGTCTTTTGACACTTCCTTCTTTCTTCGTCGCCGCCATTTGTCAAATTTTAATTCCTGAAGTAAGTAAATACCGTAGCCTAAATAATACCGTAATGCTTAAAAAAAGAATCAGAGAAGCCCTTTCCTATTCTTGCATCATTGGCTTATTTTCTTCCGTTTTTTTGTTTTTCAGTCGCGACTTTCTTCTAAATCTTCTTTATAAAACCACCTTAGGAAGCGATTATATCTTTATTCTTGCCCCTTTTTTTGTTCTCTTTTATTTAGAAGCTCCTTTATCCAGTATTTTAGAAGCTTCTGGTTTTGCTAAAGAATCTTTCTTTATTACCTTTTGGGGTGTCATTTTAAAACTTGTTATTTTAAGTCTTCTTTCCCTTTGCCATATTGGTCTTTATAGTCTCGTTTTTAGTGAAATCATCAATATTATTTTTGTCGTTGTTTTAAGTTTTAAAGCTTTAAAAAAAGTTATACCTTCTCACCTTTAAAAGTAACGGTTTTCTCTAATTTATTTACGACAAACTGATATCCTTTAGAATTTTTAGTTTTATCATGCGTATAAATAAGTTCTTCATCCGTTTCTTCTGCAACAAGGCCTATCGTTAAATCTTTAAAAGTTAAATAATGATTCTCTAAAGCCTCTTCCAAAGTCATTTTTGTAGAACCATAACTTAGATATACCTCATCTACACAATTAAAAAGATAGGTATATTCTTCAAAGGTAAATTTATTTTTTACTTGACATCTATTTTGAGGTTCATACATAAGCTCATAATCAGTATAATCACTTATTTTATCCATTCTTTCTTTTCTTTGTAATTCAAGAAGATAGGTATTTAGAAAAAAAGACAAAATCAAAATACATGTTAAGATAAAGATAAGAATGAAATACATCCTTCTTTTTTGTTTTTGTAAATATGTTTTTTTCATTTCAAAACCACCCTTCAACTTGCTTTTATATGATATCACATCCTCCTTAAAAAGTCTTCCGAAAAAATGAATTTTTAAAGTATTCAATTAATTGTTAAATATTTTTATGATATTAATCATTTTGATTTTTGCTAAACATTTCTTTTCCGTAATAAAGTGTTCTTAATTTATCTAATCCCAATGTATTATCATTGAAATTAAAACCATATAAATTAAGTTCATTAATTAATTTTTTTCTTTGTACTTCTACTTCAAATCGATAATATTCTTTGTTATCAAAATAAACAAGTAATCCTATATTTTCTATTTGTTGCAATTGTATTTTATTGGACATTCCAACTTTAGAATAATGAAAATCCCACTTTTTTGTATCAAACACCTTTTTAAAACCCAAGTTATATAGTTTGCCTTCAAAGTCTTTCAATTTATTAGAAGAAAGTTCTTTTTCTTCAAAATGATTATTAGAAAGATCATTTTGTATTATAAAGTTATTGCCATTGAAACTTCTTAATCTTATGCACCCATTCTTCATTTGATTTTCAGACAGTCCCTCCAGATCTTTATTGGTATAGTAAATATCATGTATTTTCACTGTATAATCATTTATAAAACCTTTGCTTTTTAATAATTCATCATAATATTCAAAATTTTCATCTAATTTTATACCTATTTCTACAATTTTCATTTCTATTCTCCCCCTTCTTTTTATTTAAATTTATATTTATCTATTAAAGTTCTTTAATATATTTTTTTGTTTTTTCTTACTAAGATGAGTATAACATGAGAGAAAAGAAAATAAAAGAATTAAAATACTTCATTTTGGTTAAAGCCTTGAATATTCACTAAAACAATCACATATTTCATTTTACAATAATTTTTATATTATACTGCAGACTTTTCGATAGAAATTTGATAAAATAAAAAAGAAGAATAAAGGAGCTATGATTTATGTATACAGAATATGATTATCAAAACGAACCCGTCGTGGATATCGTTAATAAAATGCTAATAGATGCGGCCAAAAAAAGAGCGAGCGACATCCATATGGATCCAACTCCAGATGTTTTAAATGTTCGCATACGTGTAGATGGAGAACTTATCTTATATGCGAAAGTGCCAGCTTCCGTCAAAAAAAACTTAGTAACCCGTGTTAAAATTATCTCTGGTATGAATATCACCGAGTCAAGGGTTCCTCAAGATGGTGCTATTAAAATGACAGTAGAAGGAAAAGATCTTGATTTTCGTGTTTCAACCCTTCCTATTGTTTATGGTGAAAAGGTTGTTATTCGTCTTTTAGATTACTCAGCAACGATGGCCTCTTTAGATAGCTTAGGTTTTGCAGAAGAAAATTTAGCGAAGTTAAAAGAAGCTATGAATAAACCAAACGGTATTATTTTAGTAACGGGTGCGACAGGATCAGGTAAATCAACTACAGTTTACTCTGTTTTACAATCTCTAAATCGTATAGAAAGAAACATTATCACCGTTGAAGACCCCGTGGAAATGAAAATCGCGGGCATTAACCAAGTACAAACAATGAGTGAAATTGGCCTTACTTTTGCAAGTGCCTTACGTTCCATTTTAAGACAAGACCCCGATATCATTATGATTGGTGAGATTCGTGATAACGAAACAGCTCGTATTGCCGTTCGGGCATCCATTACAGGACACCTTGTTTTATCTACCATCCACACTAATAACTCGTTAACAACAATTGAAAGACTTGTCGACATGGATGTTGAAAGATACTTATTAGGTTCTGCCCTCGAGGCTATCGTTTCCCAAAGACTTTGTAAAAAATTATGTCCAAAATGTCGACGGCCAAGAAAAACAACCGACTATGAAAAAAGAGTTATGAAAGAAGCCTTAAAAATGGACATTGAAAATATTTATGAACCTGTTGGCTGCGATGAGTGTTATAAAGGTTATAAAGGACGTATCGCTCTTCAAGAAGTTCTTGTTTTAAATCAAGATATTCGAGATGCCATTGTAAATAACGCCACTAAAGAAGAACTTAGAACCCTTATCTATCAAAACGGTCATACTTTAAAACTTTTAGACGATGGACTTATAAAAGTCATAAATGGATTAACAAGTTTTGAAGAAGTTTTAAGAGTCATTGATATTAAGGATGATTTAGGTGAAGGAGAATCTGATTTAAAAAATGCTTTAATTGGTAAAAAAGTTAAAGAAGAACCACTTGTAGATACTTTATAAAAAGAAAAGAGAAAAGAGAAAAGCTAACTCACAAACTTTTCTCTTTTTAAATGTCTTTTAAATATTTACTAAAATCTTTATTCATATAAGGATTTGTTCCTTCTTTTATCTCCTTAACAAGCTTATCTTTTACTTCATAAATATGATCCAATTTTGCTTTATCAAACTCTTTATTATGATAAGCCTCTAAAAGTTCATCTTCATCTAAAATATTAAATTCTCCGAAAAAAGAAGTCACATCTAAATATAAATCATCATACATAGGAATATCAAATTTTTCATCGACGCGGGTATTTTCACAAATGTCAAAATAATATTCCAATGGATTTTTCTTAGAATCTAAAAATAAACGCATGGCATAATCTTCTTTTTTAGGAATGATTTCTAAAATATAATAATCATTATCAATAACCGTGACATGATCACGAATAACAAATTTTTCATTACATTCTATTATTTTCTTAACAGCCACATGACAATCTTCTTCATCAAAAAATAATTTAAAACGATATTTTGTAATACCCCTTAGATAAGTATTGCTAGCTATTTTTGTTTTCATAAAGTCCCTCCCCTTTTAATATAACAGATGAAAAGAAAATTGACTTTAATTTTTGGGCATACCAGCCTAAAAAGTTATATCCTTCGTCACACTTGTATTAAAATCAAATTCTTTCGTCCGAGCATAATCTGTATACCACTTTTCTCCTACCGTAAATAAAGGCTTATAAAGTTTGGTTGAAGGTTTTGTTGCTTTTGCACCATAAGAAATGGTAGATGAGGGTATTTCTTCTGATAGAAGAAGCTGAGAAACTTTCCAAGTAAGTTTATTACTGCTAACAGAAAGTACTCCATTTATAGAATATTCTTTGCCTTTTGTAAAGTAATAAGATTCTACTTGTCTAATATCGCTTCTACTGCCATTTAATCGTATTTCTAAAGTGTATCTCCCTGTCTCTTCTGTAAAGGTATAAATCTTTCTTAAACTAGGTGCCGCAGGTGTTATCACAAAAATATTTTTACGAAAAGTTCCATCATCATTATAAACAATTAAATGAAATGCATTAGTTAAATTTTCCGCTTGAGTTGTAAATGTAATAACAGAAGTTACATGAAAATAATTGATATTCTATTTTCTCATATTCTATTTTAGGCACATTAACATCTATCTTATCAATCACAATTTTTTCATAAGCTATATGATTATAGACATCTTTCGCATATACACAATAGGCTTTATTTTCGGTCACTTCATAAGTAGCTATTGTATTACACGTAATTATCGGTATAAGTAAGTGAAAAACAACTGGTCTTCGCTACATTAAAATCTTTTTGTTTCACATTATAATTCCAATAGGCATAAGAGATGCCTATTGTCATGAGTATTAACAA
>CAKOQM010000034.1 GCA_934101275.1 uncultured Bacilli bacterium | reverse complement strand
CTCAATACCAATATAACCTTGATCGGTTTTTAAAAGTAAGTCACAGTACTTTTTTCTCGTTCCTATATTACCTTGTAAGGTTTCTACGTTTAGTCTTTGAATTTCAAAAATTTTCAGATCTAAAGTAAACTCAAGTAGAGTTATCAATAAATCTTCATTTTCTTCCTTTAAAAACACCTCCTTAAATGTTCTGTCATAACGACACGTGTAAAATTTTTTCTTTTCTTGTAATTCGGATATCATAATTCCTCGCCTTCTAAGAAGACCAACTTTGCTGTCACCAAAATTATCCTTCTACTTATATATTCAAAAAAAATCTCTGATTTCCTTTTTTTTCTTTGAAAAAAGTTCAAAAAACTTCGAATTTCGTGTAAAGTTTACACTTTTGGCTATAAAATATTGTTTAGTAATATCTTGGGTTATTATAATAAAAGAAGATAAAAGATAGATTTTAAGATGCTTTTATAAAACTGTGAGAAAGAAGGTTAGGAGGTAAAAGCCTCTCGAAGTGTTATGGAAAAACGCAAAGAAATTAATAAATACATTGGGCAAATAGGTCTTGTTTTGTATAAAAATCCTCAAAAAAGAGAAAAATTTCAACAAAATCTTTTAGAACAATTTTATAATCCAAATCTTGATAGTACTAAAATAAAAAGTGATATTAAAACTTATCTATTGGGATTGGAGTGTCAATTTTTAAATAAAGAATTAGATATTGTGAAATGGAATAAATATTTTTCTCAAATGGACTTTAATCCAGAATGGTTACTAAATTTAAATTTAAATCCTTTGTTAAAAGAAGTCGATAATTCTTTTAACAAATTAGAAGTTGCTAAGGATTTTGATGTTTTTCGTTGTGTTCAAAATTTTTATAAAAAATATTTTCCTGATAAAGAAGAGGAAGTAGCCAATATCTTAAAAACAAAGTTAATTATTCAGAATGAAAAGGGAAGAAGTGTTACAAAAGATAAGGTTATTTATTTTTATTATCAGAACAAAGTGACCGATGCTTTAACACTCGCTCATGAAATATCACATATGCTTTTTAAAGGTCAAATGAAATGCTCAGAATTAAAAGAAGTGGAATCTATGCTAACGGAAGAAATGTTTTTGAATTATCTTGTCGATATTTCTTTACCGGTCTTTTGTGAGGGGAGGGAAAAATTGTTTTCGCAAACAGATAGGGCATCGTATCATCAACTCATTCATTATCATATTGCAGAGCTTTATTTTAGAATGCAAAAAGAAGTCCTTTTAAAAAAGCTTCTTCATAATCAAATGTATTTTACTCCTTATACTTTGACTTGCTTTGCGCATTCTTCTCATCTTTTAGATCTATTAAAAAGTGGCCTTTATATTCAAAATGGCATTTTTGCTAATTATTTAAAAGAGAATGTAGCGTATAAGCCGTCTTATGATTTAGAAAATGGCCGTCATTTACAAAATGAGGTACGTTTTATTTATGCCGGTCTTCTCACTAGTATTTTTAATGCAAAACCAAAAGAAGAACAAGCAAAAATTTATCATAATTATTTTAAAAATATATCCTCTTTAAATGGTCCCAATATTGCGCGAATACTAGTATTTTTAGAAAATATTTTTGCAACAAAATTAGATAAAGATACGATTTTAAAGTATTACCAGATGGATGCTGCCAAGTGTTATGAATTGTCACCCGAAGTATTAAAATATTAATTTTGCTTTCAAAAAAGTTAAGTTCTTTGTATAATAATGCCAAAAGGAAAGATAACTATGAAAGAATTATTAATACCTGTGGGGTCTATGGAGGCTTTAAAATATGCGGTTTTAAATGGCGCGGATGCGGTTTATCTTGGGGGAAAAAGATTTGGAGCAAGGGCTTATGCGGACAACTTTACGGATGAAGATTTAAAAGAAGCTTTATCTTTTGCCCATTTATATGGTGTAAAAGTATATGTGACAGTAAACACGATGATCTTTGAAAGAGAAATAAAAAGCGTGTGTGATTATCTTCGTTACTTGGCAAGTATAAAAGTCGATGCGGTGATAGTCTCAGATTTAGGTCTTATTTCTTATATTCATGATAATTTACCTCAGTTGTGTGTTCATGTTTCAACTCAAGCTCATACTTTTAATGAAGACATTATGTATTTTTATAAAAATTTAGGTGTTTCTAGAGTGGTTGTCGATAGAGAAATGTCTTTAGAAGAAATCAAAAAGCTACCGGATATTTTGGAAATCGAGTGTTTTATTCACGGGGCTTTATGTGTGTGTTATTCAGGCCAATGTTTATTTAGCTATTTTAAAGACCACCGAAGTGGTAACCGTGGAACCTGTTCGCAGAGTTGCCGAATGCCTTATAAGCTTTTTAAAGATGGTGAATATGTCCCATTAGATGGTAAATATTTGCTATCAACAAAAGAACTTAATACCTCTTCTCATATCTTTGAACTTTTAGAAAGTAATATAACGTCTTTCAAAGTGGAAGGTAGAATGAAAAGTCCACTTTATGTTGGTTTTATTACGCGTTTTTATCGGCAGCTTTTTGACAAGAAAAATTTGAATCCCGACGACGAAAAGAAATTAAAAGTTCTTTTTAATCGCGATTTTACAAGTGGTTATTTATTTGGTGAAGAAAATATTATGAATTTTAAAACTCCGAATCATCAGGGCATAAAATTAGGAAAAGTGACGGAGATAAAAAAAGATAAAATCAAAATTTTTCTTGAAGAAGATTTATATCAAGAAGATGGCATACGTTTTGCAAGTGCGGATAAAGGTTTCATTGTCAATTTTTTATATGATGAAAAAATGTGCCTGATTAATAAAGGAGTAAAAGGGACTTTTGTTTTTGTTGATAATAAGATGAGCTTAAAAAGTAAAGATACGGTTTTAAAAACTTTGGATAAAAATCTTATGAATGAAATAAAAAATTATGAACCTAAGAAAATAAAGGTGAATTTTGATATTGTTATCACGCATGAGGATTTTACTTTGAAAGTTTGGGATAACCGTCACGAAGTTCTTTTAAAAGAAAAAATAGTATCCCAAGCGATTCATAAACCGTTAAGCAAAGAAGATGTTATAAAACAAATGAATCGTTTGAAAGATACACCTTTTGAAATAGAAAACATAACCATCAAAATGCCGGATGATATTTTTATTCCAGTTTCTTCTATGAATGAAATAAGAAGAAAGGCTATTTTAAAATTAATAGAAAAGAGGCAGTCTTATGTATAGTGTGTTTGTTCATACCAAAGAACAATATGACGAAGTGAAAAACTATCCTTTTGAAATGATTTATACAGATAATAAAGACTTATTAAAATGCGATGCGACACTTTACTATGAAGTCCCAAATTATCCACATGAAAAGGATTTGCCCCCAAATATTTATATTCAAGACTTTGGATGTCTTTACAAGTATAAAGACAAAAATATTGTGACAGGAACCAATTTAAATATTGCCAATTCTTTATCTATCGAAAGTCTTATGCGTTTTAAGGTTAAAAAAATCACTTTATCTTTAGAATGCACTTTAGAAGAATTAAAATTTCTAAAAGGGGCCTCTTTTTATCCTTTAGAAGTTGTGTTATATCATAGACCTTTAGTTATGACTTTAAAACGCCATCCGCTTATTAAGTCTTCTCATTATGAACTGGAAGATTATGAGCATAAACATTATAAAATCTTAGCTCGTGAAAATGGGGAGGTTTTAATTTATCATTATGAAGTAATCAATCATTTCACTTTACAAAAAGACTATGAAGCGTTAGGTATTTCTCATTTTCAAATCCGCTTTGTCTTTGAAAATAAAGAAGAAGTTTTGGATGTTTTAGAAAATTTATTTAAAACGGACCACCCTTGTCATCTTTAGTGTTTTTTGCTACAATGTTTATGAATTAAGTAGGTGAAATATGGAAAATACAAATTTATTTAGTCGAGAAGAAATGGAATGTGCCAATGCCAAATTTATTTTAAAAGAAGTTTCTGAAATCTTAAAAGAAAGAGGGTATAATCCTATTAATCAAATCGTGGGTTATCTTTTAAGTGGGGACCCAGGTTATGTGACAAGTTATAAAGATGCCCGAGAGAAAATAACGAGCTTGGACCGTGCTGATTTAATGGCCTGTCTTTTGAAAGGCTATTTATAATGCGTTATTTAGGACTTGATCTAGGCACGACGACTTTAGGTCTTTCTATAAGCGATAAAACCAATACTATCGCGACACCTTTATATACCCTTAAGTTTTCACCAAATGATTATGAAAGTACTTTAAAGCCATTAGAAGAATTGGTTAATGAAAAGAAAATTACAGACTTTGTCTTAGGCTTACCTAAAAATATGAATAATTCTCTTGGTTTTGCTGCAAAGAGGAGTTTAAGTTATGCCGAACTTTTAGAGAAACACTTTGCTATGCCGATTCATTTTGTTGATGAACGTCTTTCCACCGTGGAAGCGGAAAACATTCTTTTAATGAGTGATAAAAGTCGTAAAAAAAGAAAAAAAGTCATTGATAATGTGGCGTCTTCACTCATCCTCGACACCTATTTAAAAAAGAAAGGACAAGAAAAATGAAAGAAAATTCACCAGTTAATAATAATGTTTTTATGATAAAAGATGAGAAAGGAAATCAAGTAGAATGTGAAGTTTTGTTTACTTTCGATTCTCCAGAGACGAATAAAAGTTATCTTGTATATACCGATAATAAACAAACAAAAGATGGGGCTTTACAAATATATGCCAATACTTATGATAAAACAGGGCAAAATAAAAATTTAATGCCGATTGAAACCGAAGAGGAATGGAATACTGTGGAAGCCATACTGGCTAAATTAGAAGAAAAAGAAAAGGAAGAAAAGTAAGTGAAAAAAGTTGTTGTCATATTATGTAGTTTAATTCTTTTGCTTTGTCTTTTTTTAGGTGGTTTTTATGTCTGGGGTTTAAAAGCTAAAGGCAATGATGATGTCGTGACTTTTGTGATTGAAGCGGGAACAAGTAAGCAAGATATTGCTAAAAATCTTGCGCAAGCTCAGTTAATTCGGAACGAATATGTTTTAGATGCTTACCTTTATTTAACACGTCCAACTTTGCAAGCTGGGGAGTATGAACTTTCTTCTTCTATGACACCTAAAGAGATGATTGAAAAATTTAAAAAAGGGGATGTGGTTGTTAAAACCGTTATGGTGACCTTAATTGAAGGACAAAGTGTTAACGATTACGCAGATACTTTAACCAAAACTCTTTCTTTTTCGAAAGAAGAATTTAAAGAAAAAATAAAGGATAAAGACTACTTACAAAGTTTAATTAATACGTACTGGTTTTTAACCGATGAAATTTTAGAAGAAGGTATTTATGAACCTTTAGAGGGTTATTTTTATCCTGATACGTATGAATTTATGCAAAATGCGTCTGTTGAAGATGTTATAAAAACGATACTTTCTAATACCGATGTTAAATTAAGTACTTTAAAAGAAGAAATGGAAAAAAGTAATTATACCGTTCATCAAATTTTAACGCTTTCTTCTCTTGTCGAAAAAGAAGGCATAACAAAAGAAGATAGACAAACGATTGCCCAAGTTTTTTATACCAGAATAAATACAGGTATGCCTTTACAAAGTGATATTAGTTCTTATTATGGGGTTCATAAAAAAATGGGCGAAGAACTTCTTTTAAAAGATTTACTAGACGTGAACCCTTATAACACGCGTTTGACAGATGGTCAAATGAATGGTAAACTACCTATTGGACCGGTTGATAATGCTTCTTTAGATGCCATCTGGGCGACATTATATCCAACCGAGACAAATTATGTTTATTTTATTGCAAATACTTGTACGAAAGAAGTTTTCTTCTTTGAAGATTATAATGGTTTCCTTTTAAAGGGTAGTGAACTAAGAAGTATTTGTGAAACAAATTAATGGGAGAGTAAAGAATGAAACAATTAATAATGGACATGGAATCCTATGCGAAAGAAAATAATATTCCTATTATGCAAAAAGAAGGCATTGCCTTTTTAATGAAGTATATTAAAAATAATAATGTGAAAAATGTTTTAGAGATTGGCAGTGCCATTGGTTATTCGGCTATTTTAATGGCTTCTAGTAGTCCAGAATGTAAAGTGACGACGATTGAAAGAGACCAAACGTGTTATTTGGAATGTGTTAAGAATGTCAAAAAATGTAATTTTGAATCCAAAGTCAATGTGGTTTTTCAAGATGCTTTAGAAGTGAATCTCGCTGAAGGAACCCAATATGATTTAATTTTTATTGATGCGGCCAAAGGACAATATCGTAAATTTTTTGAAAAATTTCAATATTTTTTAGCCCCAGATGGTGTCATTGTTACCGATAATTTAAAATTTCATGGTTATGTCGGTAAATCAGATACCATTGAAAGTAAAAATTTAAGACAACTTGTTAAAAAAATAGAAGGCTACATTGAGTATTTAAAAACCAATGAAGAATTCACCACAGAATTTTATAATGTCGGTGATGGCGTGTCTGTTAGTAAAAGAGTGAATCATGAAAAATAAGTATCTTGTTATTCCTAATACATTTTTACCAAAGTCAAGCAACACCTATTGCTTGCTTTTTCCATTAAAGGGCTTTTGTGTTGGTTTCTTACATGAATTTGCTGTCCAAGATATTCCAAGTGATAGTTACATTTACGTAAATCGTCTTTTAGATACACCAAGTATTCTTGCTTTAAAAAATATTTTAGAAAAGTATTCCTTTAAAGGGATTGTCTTTGAAGACTTAGGTATTTTAGAACTCATTAAAAGCTTAGCCTTATCTTTAGAAACGATTTTTTATCCAACGCATGCCATAACCAGTGTCCAAACATTAAATACTTATTTAGAGTATGTCGATACGGCGGTTATCTCACTAGATATCACTAAAGAAGAGACTAAAGAAATGATAACTAAAGCTAAAAAACCTTTATCTTATTATGTTTTTGGACCTCTTCCTTATATGTATTCTAGAAGGACCCTTTTAACAAATTATGAAAAAAACTTTGCTTTAAAAGAAAATAAGTTAAAACTTTTAGAAGATGAAGTTACCCATAAAACTTTTAAAGCTATTGAAAATGCTTATGGTACCGTTTTGTTTGATGAAAATATGTATGATGGGCGAATATTTTTAGAAGAAAAGTCTGTCAAACATTTTATTATTAATTTTGATTGGGAAAAAGAAGAAATCAATGAATCTTTCTTTGAAGACTTTTTAAAACAAAAAGATATGTCTAAAACAACGGATGGTTTTTTAAATAAAAAAACGATTTACCGTTTACCACCCAAAAAGGAGGGCTTATGATAGAACTTTTAGCGCCAGCTGGCGATTTAGAAAAATTAAAATTTGCTCTTCATTATGGCGCGGATGCTGTTTATGTCGGGGGTCAAAATTTTAGTTTACGGGCCAATGCTAAAAACTTTTCTTTAGAAGATTTAAAAGAGGCCGTTACTTTTGCCCATGAAAGAGGCAAAAAAGTTTATGTTACCGTTAATATTGTTTTTCATGAGGAAGATATTAAAGGTTTAAAAGACTACTTAGTTTCTTTAAGTGATATTGGCATTGATGCGGTTATCGTAAGTGACGTTTATGTTATGGAATTGATTAAAGAAGAAAAGATTCCTTTAGAAGTTCATGTTTCAACCCAAGCCAGTATCTTAAATCCTTATGCGGCCTTGTTTTATAAAAATCTAGGGGCGAAACGTGTTGTTCTAGCAAGAGAAGCTTCCAAAGAGGATATTAAGTGTATTAAAGATTTTACTGGTCTTGATTTAGAGTGTTTTATTCATGGAGCTATGTGTACAAGCTTTTCAGGCCGTTGTGTCATGAGTAATGTTTTAACAAATCGGGATGCAAACCGCGGCGGATGTGCGCAGATATGTCGTTGGACTTTTAAAACGGATGAAGAACCTATTTTTAGTATGACAAGTAAGGATTTAAATATGGTTTCTCATATTAAAGAAATGATGGATATCGGGGTAAATTCTTTTAAGGTTGAAGGACGGATGCGGGGTATTTATTATATTGCCACTATTATTCATACTTACCGGACTATCTTTGACAAAATCAAAAAGAACACGTTAAAAGAAGGGGAGCTTGCGTATTACTTAGACCTTTTAAATCGCTCGGCCAATCGGGATTCAAGTCCGCAGTTTTTTGAAGGGTTACCTACTTATAAAGAACAGTATTTTCTAGGAAGACAAGAAATATCGAATCAAGACTTTTTAGGGTTAGTCCTTTCTTATGACGAAGAAAAACAAGAAGCTTTCATTGAACAACGAAATTATTTTAAACCAGGGGATATTGTTGAATTTTTTGGCCCGGATACGGAAACATTTACTTATGAAATACATACAATATTAAACGAGAAAAAAGAAAGTGTTGAAGTAGCAAATCACCCAAATATGAAAGTTTATTTAAGGGTTCCGACACCTTTACATAAGTGGGACATGATGCGGATAAAAGTGTTTGACAAGAAAGACTATTTATAGTATGATGTTGCACGTGAATTTATAAAGAAAGTGAGGCCTTTATTGATGAATCAAGAAATTATTTTGACTCCAGAAGGTTATTTAGATTTAGAAACAGAATTAAACAATTTAAAAAATGTGGTTCGCCCACGTGTGATAAAAGACTTAAAAGATGCGCGCGCACAAGGTGACTTATCTGAAAATGCTGATTATGATGCCGCAAGAGATGAACAAGCCCAAATTGAAGCACGTATTAAAGAACTTGAATTTAAACTTGAACATAGTAAAATTGCAGAAAAAGATGCCAAAGGTTTAGTATCTGTTGGTAATACGGTCGTTATTTTATATGACGATGGAGAGGAAGACGAATATCAAATCGTTGGTTCTATGGAAGCCGATCCTTTTGAAAATAAGATTTCTAATGAAAGTCCTATCGGGGCTGCTGTTTTAGGCCATAAAAAAGGAGAAGCTGTTGAAGTTTCCAGTCCAAATGGTTCTTATTCTGTAACAATTAAAGATGTCAAATAGGCATCTTTTTTTTGATGAGAAACTTATGTTATAATAAAGCATATTTAAAAGCGTTATAAGAAGGTGATACCATGAAAAGCTATTTATGTATTGATCTAAAAAGTTTTTATGCTTCTGTAGAGTGTCGTGAAAGAAATTTGGATCCCTTGAAAACAAATTTAGTGGTTGCCGATGAAGAGCGAACGGATAAAACGATTTGCCTTGCTATAACTCCCTGTTTAAAAAAATATGGTTTGGGAGGTAGAGCCAGACTTTATGAAGTAAAAGAAATCGTGCGAAAAGAAAATTATAAACGAAAGAAAAAGGGTTATCGTCTTACGAAAAAAAGTTATGACGATGAGGAACTAACAAAGAATCCATGTACAGAAATAGATTTTATTATTGCGCGTCCTCGTATGGCTTATTACATGAAATATAGTACTAAAATATTTTCTATTTATTTAAAATATATTTCCAAAGAAGATATTTATAGCTATTCGATTGATGAAGTGTTTATTGATGCCACGTCTTATTTATCTTTATATCAAAAAACACCTGAAGAACTTGCGACAATGCTAATTAAAGATATTTATGATACGACCGGTATTACGGCAACCGCTGGAATCGGCACAAATTTATATTTAGCAAAGGTTGCCATGGATATTGTGGCTAAACATATGCCACCTAATTCTTTTGGGGTGCGCATAGCCTCTTTAAATGAAAAAACTTATCGTGAAAAATTATGGTGTCATGAACCTTTGAGTGATTTTTGGCGTGTTGGTAAAAAAAGTATGGAAAAACTTTTAACTTATAATATAAAAACCATGGGCGATATTGCCCTTTGTTCTCATCAAAATGAAGAGTTTTTGTATAAGATTTTTGGGGTAAATGCAGAGACTTTAATTGATCATGCTTGGGGGTACGAACCTGTTACTATAGAACAAATTAAAAATTGTCGTCCTATTAGTAAAAGTATTTCACAAGGCCAAGTTTTATCCTGTCCTTACGAAGCCTTACAAGTCCAACTCGTTATTCGAGAAATGGTGGATTTGATGTGTTATGAATTGGTAAGTAAGCATTTTGTGACGGATAAGATTGTTTTACATATTGGTTATGATGTGGATAATTTATCAGATTACAATAGAAGTCAATACATTAAAGGAGAACTTACATCTGATATGTATGGCAGAAAGGTGCCTCGTCCTGCCCATGGCACCATTCGTTTAAACAAAAAAACAGCTTCATCTAAACTTTTATGTCAAAAAACACTGGAACTTTTTGAAAAAATTATTAATCCTTATCTTTTAGTAAGACGTCTTACTGTTTCCTTTGAAGATTTATCTTATGATAAAGATGAAAAAGTCAAAAGAGAAAATGTTCAATTTGACTTGTTTTCAGATAGCTTTACAAAAGATGAAGAGAAAAAACAAGAACAAAAAGAAATACAAAAAGAACATGAAATTCAAGAAGTGATCTTAAATATTAAGAAAAAATATGGTAAAAATGCTATTTTAAAGGGTATGAATTTAGAAAAAGGGGCAACGGCTAAAGAAAGAAATAGAGAGATTGGTGGTCATCGTGCTTGATAAATACAAAGATATTATAAATCTACCGCATCATGAGTCTTTTATACATAAAAGAATGTCTTTAGAAGAAAGAGCGTATCAGTTTGGGGCTTTTGCCGCCTTAACAGGTTATAAAGAACAAATTAAAGATACAGAAAAAATAGTGGATAAAAAACCAAGCCTTTCTTCTGATGAATTAGATGAACTAGATTATAAATGGAAATGGTTAGAACAAAATTTAGATCAAAGGCCATCCATTTTTCTTACTTATTTTCTAAAAGATAAAGAAAAAAATGGCGGTTATATTTTGAAAAAAGAAGTAAGAATTTTTAAAATAAAATCAGAAAACAAGTTACTTATAACGAATGAAAAGGAAGAAATACCTTTAAAAAATATTTTAGATATGACAGTCTTTACTGATGATTTTAAATGGTTATGATATAATGGTTTTGAAAGAAGGAAATTTCGATGTATACCATTATGGATTATTTAAAATATTATCAAAATGTTTCTTTTGATGAAGTTCATTTAAATATCTTAGATCATTTGGTCTTATCTATATTAGTTTATTTGCCTTTAAATGATTTTAAAGAAGCGAAAAGTTTGGAAGAATTTTCCAAAGAGGCTTTAAAATTAGAAAATAAAGAGTATGAAGGCATGATGATCCCTAAAAGTTATGAGGTTTTAAAATATTTACAAAAGGCTAAACGTTATGCAAATATGAAAATAATGAATTTTGTTAATCAGAAAAATGAAAAAACGCAATTTGGGGCTTGTAAATTTTTAATAAATAAAAAAACAATTATTGCTTTTAAAGGAACGGATGGTTCTACGATCGGCTGGGTAGAGAATTTTCGCCTTTTGTATGATTATCCTACCTATACACAACGTCTTTCTTTGAAATATTTAGAAGATAATATAAAATTTAATGATAGAAATGTTTATGTTGTTGGGCATAGCAAAGGTGGTAATTTGGCCATGTCTTCTGTGATGGAGTTAAGTCGACCTTTATTTAAAAAAGTAAAGAAAGTATATAATTTTGATGGACCAGGTTTTTTAAAGAAAGAATTTACCTCTTTAAAGTATCGTGAGTTATTACCTAAACTTGTTAATATTATCCCTACGGGTTCCGTGGTTGGTGCTTTATTATTTAATAAAAATTATACAGTTGTAGAAAGCTGTGAACTAGCTTTTAAGGAACATTATCCAACAACATGGGGTATTTTTGGCGAATTTTTCTTAGAAGGTACTTTATCTAGTATTTCGAAACATTTAAATGAGAGTACCACGATAGGAATGGATAAATTAGAAACCGAAAAAGTAAAAGAAGTTATTGAAATGTTTTTAAAAACCATTGATAAAAAATATGATGAAGAATTTGAATTTAATATAAATGATATTAAAAATTTATTAAAAAATAGAGATTTGATTGACCCGGAGGTAGCCAAATATTTAACAACTATGTTACCCAAAATGGTTTTTGCCGTAACAGGTAAAAATATGAATGATTAAAATGAAAAACTATGTTAAAATAACTTCTGCGAGAACGTTGAATGGAAGGAAAAATATATGAATGCTAAAATAAACGTAAGTGAATATTTAATTTGGTATGTTCCTCGAGGTGTGGATACTTATCATAATTTTGAAGAAACTTTTTATGGAGAAAAATATGTTTTCCAAGGACCAGATCATCAAGATACTACAATGAAGTTCATAATTGATCATAAATTAGATCATAAAGGTAGAGGAAGAGGACACAATGATCTTATTCAAACTTTATGTGAAAATGATGTTATGGTAGGATTGTCCTCTGGTCAAAGAACAGATGGAAAATATTTTATGACTTTGGCGCTTCCAGAGCATATGTCAGATTTTCAAGTATCTTTTTTGGAAAGTCAAATGTCTATTTTTCAAAGTGAGTTCTTTTTGAATCCTAATTTATTTTCAACAATTGTTTATAGTACTGAACCTATTTCCTATAATTGTGGAATACCTAATTTTAGAAGTTTAACCATTGAAGCAATTATTGCTAATAGTCCTTCTAAAAATAACGCAATAGAACTTTTAAAACAAGAAATAGAAGAGCAAAAAAGAAAGGAAGTAAAACAAAGATGAAATTACAATTTGAATTAACAAAAAAAGAAACCAAAACAGGGTCTAGATTAGGTAAGATTATTTATAATGGTCAAGAATATGAAACGCCTATGTTTATGCCTGTTGGTACGCAAGCTACGGTTAAAACGTTAAGCCCAGAAGAAGTGAAAGAGACGAGGGCAGGTATTATTTTAGCTAACACGTATCATTTATGGTTAAGACCAGGCGATGAAATAGTAAAAAAAGCAGGAGGACTACATAAATTTATGAATTATGATGGCCCTATTTTAACAGATTCAGGAGGCTTTCAAGTTTTTTCTTTAGCAAGACCAAAAGATATTACAGAAGAGGGCGTTCATTTTAAAAATCAATATAATGGAGATAAATTATTTTTAACACCAGAAAAATCTATAAAAATTCAAGAAAATTTAGGTAGTGATATCGTTATGAGTTTTGATGAATGTCCCCCAGCGAGTGCTTCTCATGATTATTTAAAACAAAGTGTTGAAAGAACTCTTCGATGGGCAAAACGTGGTAAAGATGTTTTTAAAGGAGAAAATCAGCTTCTTTTTGGTATTGTTCAAGGTGGTGCTTATGAAGACCTTCGAAAATTTAGTGCTGAAAGTTTGGTGGCTATGGGATTTGATGGTTATTCTATTGGAGGCGTTGCTAATGATCATGAATCGAAAGAAGATATGTATAAAGCATTTTCTTATTCAACAAAATATTTGCCAGAAGATAAACTTCGTTATGCTATGGGAATAGGAGAACCCATTGATCTTGTGGAAGGTGTTATAAGAGGCGTCGATTTATTTGACTGTGTGACACCAACAAGATTAGCTCGTCATGGGCATGCCTTTACAAAATATGGTAAAATTAATTTGAAAAATGCGAAGTACAAAGAAGACTTTACTCCTATTAGTAATGAGTGTGATTGTTATGCTTGTAAACATTATACAAAGGCCTATATTAAACATTTAATAAATGCCGATGAAACTTTTGGGGCTCGTCTTTTATCTATCCATAATATTCGTTATCTTGTTTCTTTAATGGAAGAAATAAGAAAGGCGATAAAAGAAGATCGTTTAGAAGAATTTAGAGAAGAGTTTATTAAAAATTACTATGGAAATAAAAATATCTAATTTTAAGTTGTGTTTTGGTACTTTCTTTTTAACTGTCTTATTAGTGCTTGGTATTTCCTTTTATAATGCTTATAAAAAACATGAAAGACGGCTTATATTAGTCTCTGAAAAGAGGATAATAGAAGCTTGTCATACGTGTTTTTTAGAAGATAAATGTGAAGGAAAAAACGTGACTTTAAAAGAACTTATCAAGTTAAACTATTTGAAAGAAGAAGTGAATCCAATAACCAAAATGTACTATTCTCAAGACTCTTATGTTGCCAAAGAAAATAATACTTATGTTTTTCATGGAGTCGATTAAAAAACAAAATAAAGAGAAGTTTATCAAAATAAGCTTTTTTTTTGACATGTTTTGTCGAATCGGTTGCAAATAAATTTTTAGTGTGTAGAATAAGGACAGTTTTTTCGAAAAGACATCAAATGAAAGGATTAAATATATGACAACAAATACAACAGTAAAAGAAAAAATTAAGTTTCCCTTACTTAAAGATAAGGTGGCTAAAAAATTATTTACCGAGAAGAAAGTAGGCTTAGAATATCTTCGCAAAATCATAAGTCTAGCTATCGGTATTCCTGTAGATATGATTGATAAAGATATCAAACTCATTCATCCAAGTATTGGAATAAACAAAAATATCGTTAA
>CAKOQM010000033.1 GCA_934101275.1 uncultured Bacilli bacterium | reverse complement strand
TTGATGAAGAAGTTAATAAAAGAAAATGAAGATTTATTAAAAGACTTTGATGAAATGCTTTATTATGATCGAGACAAGATGTTTTTAAATGCTTGTTATGATAAAGGCTATAATAAAGGAAAAAATGAAGGCAAACAAGAACGTAATATAGAAATTGCTAAAGAGCTTCTAAAAAAGAAAATGTCTATTCAAGATATTGTTGAAATAACAGGCTTAACAGAAGATGAAGTGGTAAGTTTGAAAGATGAAAAAAATCCAGATTAATCTGAATTTTTTTTATTAATTCCTACCATAGAGCCTAAAGTACTAGAAAGAATTAAAACGGAATAGTAGATGATTCTTTCTAAAGAAAAGTGATCATGATAAAAAACAATATTGATAAAAAGAAGAATAAAAATAAGCCATAATCCTATTTTTAATCCTTCTAAAAAACCTTTTTTTAAAGCTTTTTTTCCATATTCAAAACCAATTAAAAATAAAAATAATATCATTCCTATAAAAATAAATGTGTTTGTTAACTTAAAATGAAGAATATCAAAATAATTAAATGTTGTTAAAATTAATGAAAATAAAATTAAAAAGCCTAGAAATATTAGACTGGTAAAACCATATTTTTTTAAATTGTTCATTGTATCACCTATTAAACTATATGAATGTTTAAAAAAAATAGAATAAGACCATAATAAAGATAGGTGATAAGAATGCAAGAATTAGGTTCTATTATTTATCGAACTATTTTTTTCTATTTTTTTATTGTTTTACTTTATCGTATCATGGGCAAAAGAGAAATTGGACAACTGGGTGTAACGGATTTAATTATTTCCATTTTAATGGCTGAGATGGTAGCTATTTCTATTGAAAATATTGAAAAATCTATTTGGCAAACCGTAATTCCTTTGTCCTTACTTGGGTTATTAGAAATTGTCTTAGCATATATTAGTATAAAATCCCGGACCTTTCGACGTCTTTTTGATGGAAAACCCTCATTAATTGTCTGTAATGGTAAAGTTAATTATAAGGAAATGGTGAGACAACGTTATAGTATGGATGATCTCCTTTTAAGTTTAAGACAAAAAGAGGTGAAAAATATTCAGGATGTTGAGTATGCTTTTTTAGAGCCTAATGGTAAACTTTCTATTTTTAAATACAATTTGTTTAAAATTCCTTCTTCTTATCCTATGCCTTTAATTTTGGATGGTGAGATAAATATAAAAACTTTAGAATTTTTACATAAAGATAAAGTTTGGCTTACTTTGGAATTACAAAAAAAAGGCTTAGAAATAGAAGATGTTTTTTATGCCTTTTATAACCATCAAAAAGTTTATTTAATCTTAAAAGATGAAATTGCGTAAGGTACTGTTTTTCATCTTTTTTTATGTTAAAATAAGAAAGAACAGAAAGAAGATGTTTTATGTACAGTTATATTAAAGGAATTGTTACCGGAGAAGAAAAAAACTCTATTATCTTAGAAAATCATGGGATTGGGTATGAAATATTTGTTTCGAATCCTTATGCTTTTTCGAAAGAGGAAGAGCAAACGGTTTATATTTATCATCACATAAGAGAAGATGAAGAAAGTTTTTATGGTTTTAAAACCAAAGAAGAAAAAGAACTTTTTCTGCGTCTTATTAATGTTAAAGGAGTAGGACCTAAACTTGTGATGCCGATGCTTGCTACGGGTAGTGTAAATGGAATTATTGACGCTATTGATAGAGAAAATGTTTTATATTTAAAAAAATTTCCTAAAGTGGGAGAAAAAGTGGCTCGTCAAATTATCTTAGATTTAAAAGGTAAACTTGCTATAGATACATCCGAAGTTTCTTCGAGTGGTTTTGAAGAACTTATTAGTGTGTTAGAAGGTTTAGGCTATAAGACGGCGGATATTAAAAAGATTTTACCAAATGTAGATGCTAGCAAAAAGGTCGAAGACCAAGTTAAAGAAGCCTTAAGATTACTTCTTAAATAAGGGATAAAGAAGGAAAAAATAAGAAAGTAAAAAAATAGGAGGTATGTTATGGATGATCATATTTTAGAAAGTGAAAAACAAGAAACCGATACTTTTGAAAATAATATAAGACCCCAAAATCTAAAAGAATATATAGGCCAAGAAGAAATCACGAGTAATTTAAGCGTTTTTATTGAAGCCAGTAAAATACGTAATGAATCTTTAGACCATGTTTTACTTTATGGCCCTCCTGGTCTTGGTAAAACAACCCTTGCTCATATTATTGCTAATGAACTAGGGGTTAATCTTAAGACAGCTAGTGGACCTTCTTTAGAAAAAAGTGGAGATTTGGCTGCGGTTTTATCTACTTTAGAACCAGGAGATGTTTTATTTATTGATGAAATTCACCGTATGCCTAAATTTATAGAAGAAATTTTATATCCAGCAATGGAAGACTTTGAATTGGATTTAGTTATTAATAACGATGGGAAAAGTCGTAATTTAAAAATAGATTTACCACCTTTTACTTTGGTTGGGGCGACAACAAGAGCCGGGGATATCTCGGCTCCTTTACGAGATCGTTTCGGAATTATTAATAAATTACAGTATTATTCGGAAGAAGAACTACAGGAAATTATTTTAAGAACGAGTCGGGTTTTAGAAATGCCTATTGATAACGATGCAGCGTTACTTTTAGCTAAAAGATGCCGTAAAACGCCACGAATTGCTAATCGTCTCTTTAAAAGAGTTCGTGATTTTGCCTTAGTCGGTGGTTATAAAACCATAACGTATGATTTAGCTAATAAATCTTTGGAACGATTAAAAGTAGATGAAGATGGCTTAGATGCTATTGATATTGAATATTTAACGAGCTTAATTGAAAAATTTGGGGGTGGACCCGTTGGCGTTGAGACCATTAGTACCAGTATTGGTGAAGAAGTTTCAACGATAGAAGATGTGGTTGAGCCTTTCTTGTTGCAAGAAGGATTTATTAAACGAACACCAAGAGGACGTATGGCTTGTGAAAAAGCTTATAAACATTTAAAGATAAGTCACAATCAAGGGCTTTTTGATGATTTTTAGACACCTTTTTATAACGGTGTTTTTAATTACCCTGAAACCTTCATGATGTGATACAATATTAGAAGAATAAAGAAGTGTTTAAACACTAGAAGGTTCTTCTATTTCGTATCGTTGTTATAATTTAAGTGGGTATAAATTTTTGCAAAGTGAAGTAGAAAGTGATAAATCGTATAAAGGCCTTTATGAGACCGGAGATGATGATGGTCTAAGTTATTACTATCATGGTTCGGTTTCTAATAACTATGTGAAGTTTGAGGGTTTTTATTGGCAAATTATTAGAATCAATGGTGATGGCAGTGTAAGACTTATGTATGCCGGTAGCGATGGCTCATCAGAGGGTAGGGATAGACTAAGTGCGACAAATCGTGCCTTTAACACAAAAAGAGATAATCCTACTTATAACGGTTATATGTATAGCAATACTTTAAACGAAAGCTATGAAAAAATTACCCAAAATGAGATATCTAGTAATGTGAAAAGTGTTTTGGATACTTGGTATCAAAACAACATTTTAAACACTCCCAATGAAGTTTATCTGGTCGATGCTGGTTTTTGCAGCGACAGAAGTCTTTATTTAGGTAATGTCTATACGGATAGTGAGGAAACCACTTATTATGCTGCTTATAATCGTTATTACAATACCAAGACGCCAACTTTAAAATGTTCCAAGAAAAACGATTTGCTTACCTTGAGTACAAGTAACAAAGGGGAATAAAGCTTTAACGTACCCGATTGGCTTAATAAGTGTGGATGAACTCATGTTTTCGGATATCACGGATGGTTATATGAATACTCTTACGTATACGTATCTTCCGAATTTATACTGGACATGGTGTGCGTGCCGTTATTAACCTTAAAGGGGATACAAAGATAAGTAAAGGCCTTGGGACGAGTGATAATCCTTTTGAAATTTCTTAATACATCTTGTCATTTATAAGAAGGTTATGGTATTATTTAGATATAAGATATAGGGTTTATATCGTGAGAAAGAAAGGTTATGTGAAAATGAAAAAGAAATTTTTAAGTTTAGTCGCACTTGGTTTAATAAGTGTGCCTCTTGCTGCTAATGCCGAATCTTGGAATAGTATGAGTTTTAGTTATTCGGAGGACTATTTTGTTGTTAAGAGTCATTCTTTAGAAGCCTTTGGCGATAATATGAAAGAATTTAATCGTTTGACATTTTATAATATAGGTTATGCTGGTAAAGTTGCTTTGAAAAAAGATGCGCGTATTGGCTCATTTGATACTTCTGCAAGTCCCATGACTTATGTGGTAAATGGGGATAATGTTGTTTCCGAATTTTGGGGCGCTTATGATACTCATAAATACATTATCGAAGGTGATGGAAGCTTAACGGTCTATGGTGTTTACACCGAAGGTAAAGATGTCATTGATAGTGAAACCATTAAAACAGCTTATTATAATGATACATGCATCAAAGAAGATGAAGACACCTGCTATTATTTTAAAACCAATGAAGATTTAAAAAATAAATTTGCTTCTTTAAAAGCTTTAGAGGCAAACTCTCAAATGGATAGCTCTTTAACAGTGGATGATTTTATTAATAGCGAAAACAATGCTCGTATTGCTTCCGATAACAATCATAAATGGATTACAGAAGATTGGATTAATGAAAGAGTTACTACCGACATGAAAATCGTTTATAACAATAATGGTACAGTAACATTTACAAGTGAAAAAGATGAAGACATTTATTCTTTAAAAAATAATGATGTTACTTTTACAAGCAAAAATCTTTTGAATTCATCTTATAGTCTAGATGTTAAAGAATTTGATGTTTCAAAACTTGTTTTAGATAAATATACGCCTATTAAAGGCTATGATATTAGTGTTTTATCTGGTGTAGAAATCGTGCCTATCCAAGATGGTGAATTTGAAATTAAAATGCCGGTTGCTACCAAATATGATAAATATGTCGTTGGTTATATTGAAGATGGTAGTGTTAAAGAAACATTTGATGCCACTTACGAAGACGGTTATGTAACCTTCAAAACAACTCACTTATCAGAATACGCTATCTTTGGTATGAATGAAGAAACAGAAAAAAATCCGCAAACAGGAGATAATATTTTATACGTTTTTGCAGGATTTATAGCTTCAGGTTTAGCTTTACTTGGCCTAGAACTAAAAAAACTTAAAAGAAATTAGAAAATGGGAGATGAATCTTCCTTTTTCTTTAACAAACTTTAGAGGGAAGAATGTCTATGAAAGTAACGAGTAAAAAAATTATAGGAATATTTTTCAAATTGATTTTAATCGGTATTTTCGTTGTCTGCTTTATTCTCCTTCTTTTATGGCATAACGACAATCAAAAAACAAATGAAGTATTAAACGACATTCAGGATAAAGTTTATATACAAGAAGAAGTTCAAAATGACAGCGTAAAAGAACAGGATGAAACAACCATTAAAAATTCAGATCCTTATTGGGATTTTGTCAATACACCTTTTTTAAAAGTAGACTTTTCCAAACTCACTAAAAAAAATAAAGAGGTAATAGGTTGGATACAAGTACAAAATACAAATATTAACTATCCCATAACACAAACAACCAACAACGAATATTATTTAACTCATGATTTGTATCGTCAGTCTAACGGAGGCGGATGGGTATTTTTAGATTATCGTAATGAAAATGATTTTAATAATAAAAATTCAATTATTTATGCTCATGGTAGAGAAAATAAAACAATGTTTGGCACTTTAAAAAATATTTTAAACGCCGAATGGTGCGAAAATAAAGCAAATTACATTGTTAGAACAAATTCTATAGAAAAAAGTCAACTTTGGCAAGTCTTTAGTGTTTATAAAATTGCTAATACAAACGATTACATTAAAACGAATTTTGCAAATGATAACGAGTATTTAAGCTTTTTAGAATTTATTAAAAAAAGAAGTATTTATGATTTTCAAACAGATGTTTTAAGCGATAATAAAATTCTTACTTTATCGACCTGTTATGACGATTATTCTAAAGTTGTTTTACACGCTAAATTAATAAAAAGTTACTAATAGCAAATTTTTTAAAACTCTCTTGACACTCGGGGGGGGGGTATCTGTTATAATCATCATAGGAAGACTATGGTGATTTTTTACATGTAAAAATTACTATCACCCTTCAAATTTATAACTAAATAGTAATATCGTGTTATAATCCAAAATGAAAAAAATAGAGACAGTTTAAAATAACCAAACTGTTACATACTAAAATAAAGGAGTAATTTTTCATGTCAAAAAAGAAAAAAATTGTATTAATAACAGGTGTCATTTTATTCATCTTAAGTATTGTAGGCATTTCTTATGCTTATTGGGTTTTAACATTTTCACAGAATAATCCAAATAAGTTAGTAACAAGCTGTTTAAGTTTGTCTTTAACAAATGAAAAAAATGATATCAATTTAGAAAAAGCTTATCCTATAAGTGATGAAGAAGGAAAAAAGCTAACTCCTTATAGTTTTACTATAACAAATACCTGTGATTTATTTTTAAGTTACACTATTAACTTAGAAATATTAAAAGAGACAACTATGCCTTATAAATATATAAAAGCTATGGTAAATAGTGAAGCTATCACAAATTTAAAGGATTTAGAAAGTACAGAAGTAACTTTAGATAATGCAACTACCTCTAAAATTTTATTAAAAGGCACTTTAGGAACGGAAGATAGCTCTGATTACACTTTAAGATTATGGATGGATGAAAATGTAACAGTAGAAGACACAGATGCTATGAACACCATATTTTTATCCAAAGTAACCATCAGTGCTCAAAGAAGTACCTATACACCAATTGATGCCGGATATAACACATTAGCCGATGCCATCTTAGCTAACGAATATCAAACCAGTCCTGAGATATCCAAACAGAAAATAGCATCAAAACAAACACCTGATTTTAGTAAAACAGCACCTATCTTAATATGGAATGAAAGTAAGTCAAATATGACATCCAATATATCAGCAAAAATGCCTCATCCTGATTTGGTGGCCTTAAAAGATAGTGATGAAAGATTTAAAAATTTAACAGCTGAAAATGTTTTATTATCACTTGGGACAAGCTATAGCATTGATCAAACTTCAGGGAAATATAATCTTGTTGATGTGAATATGTATGATCCAACAATACTTAATTATGATAATGGTGAAAAATATTATTTTTGTGGTGCTGGATATAATACAAATTCAAACGATATAGTCTCTCCGTGGGTGAGTAACACAGGATGTCCTACTATATACGAATTAACTGGTGCAACTTATGTTGATGGAACGTCAACAGGCTCCGGTGGTACATCGATAAAAACAAGAAATTATAATTTAAAAGGCTATTCTTTAACTCAAACAGAACAGGAAAGTGACAAATCAGATAAAGGACTATATCAAATGGAAGATGATGATGGAGTAAGTTACTATTATCGTGGATCTGTTACGAATAACTATATGAAATTTGCAGGATTTTATTGGCGCATTCTTCGCATTAATGGTGATGGTAGTGTTCGTCTTTTGTATGCTGGAGCAAAAGTTAATTCAATGGGAATTGAAGCTTTGAACAAGAAAAATGTTTCATTTAATAATTTAGTTATAAATCCTGCCTATAGTGGGTTTATGTATGGTAGTATTTTAAATGAAAGTTACGAGAAAACGACGGCTAATGAGATGAATAGTAATATTAAAAGTTATTTAGAAGAGTGGTACCAAGAAAATATTTTAAACACTAATAATGAACGATTTCTTGCCGATGCAGGTTTTTGCAATGATCGTAGTTTAGTTTTAGGTGATGGCTATTCAGAATCAAATTCAAATATAAATTATGGTTTTTATCAACGATATTATCAGACCAAAGAACCTACATTAAAATGTCCACAAATAAACGACCTTTTTACATTGAAAACTAACACAAAGGGCAACAAGGTATTGTTATATCCCATTGGTCTTATTACAGGTGATGAGCTTATGATTTCTGGTCTAGCCGATGGATATATTAACAAATCTACATATACATATACTAATTATACTTATTGGACTATGTCGCCGAGTTATTATAATTCTACATTATCTACTGCAAGAGCATTTTTTTTGGATACTGGTGGTTTTATAGCTGGGTATAATAATGTAACAATTGGTTTAGGTGTTCGTGCCGTTATAAATATAAAAGGGGACACTAAAATAAGTGGGGGAATAGGTACGTCAAGTAGTCCTTATGAGATTATCGAAAGCTAACATGATTGTGGTTTAATGTGTGTCAAATTGTTGTAAATATACTTTACAAACGCTTTTTTGCCTTTTATAATAATAGATAAATTGTTTAGGGAGTGGTCATATGGCAAAAACTTTACCTGTTATGCTACTTAAAGATTTTGTTTTGCTACCCAACCAAGAGGTGAAAGTAGAACTCAATCACACGCTCTCTTTTAAGACACTGGAATTAAGTGAAAAGTATTTTAACAATGAAATGATATTAGTTTCACCAAAGGATTCTTTAGAAGAACGTCCTGAAGTAGAAGACTTGCCAGATGTTGCAGTAATTGGTCAAGTGACAAAAAAAATAACGCTTCCAAATGATCATATACGAGTAACTATCCGCGGCATTAAAAGAGTAAAAATAGCAAGATATTTTAATAACAAGCACGAACAAGATGTTTTGGAGTGTCGTTTTTATGTGCTTCATTTACCGAAAATTGATGAAACAGAAGAAGTTTCTTTACAAAGAGAATTGAAACGTTTATTTCGTAAATTTATTCGATCTAATGCTAATTTTTCTAATAATTCTTTATCGGAAATTCAAAATGTGCATGATTTAAACGAACTGACAGATTTTATTGCAGGTTTACTTCCTACCACGAAAGAAAATAAAATCTTTTATATGGAAGAATTAAATGCTTTAAAAAGGGCCAATAAGCTTATTCAAGATTTAGTTGTTGAATTAAAAATTATTAAATTAGATCAACAAATTAATGAATCTTTACAAGAAGAGATGGAAAAAAGTCAAAAGGAGTATGTTTTAAGAGAAAGAATTAAAGAGATTGAAAAAGAACTGGGCGAAGAAAATAAAAAACAAGATGAAGTAGAGGCTTATTTAGAAAAGTTATCCTCTTTAAACCTTCGAAATACGACATTCAAAAAGATTGAAGCAGAAATTCATAAATACGAATGTATGAATGAAATGAGTCCTGAAATAGGCTTTTCGAGAAACTATTTAGAACTTTTCTTTTCACTTCCTTGGAATGAAGAAAGTATCGAACAAGAAGATTTAAAAGAAATTGAAAAAAGTTTAAATAAAACCCATTATGGTTTAGAAAAAGTAAAAGAACGTATTTTAGAGTATGCGGCGATGAAAAAAAGAAATCCACTCCTTCAAGCACCTATCATTTGTTTAGTAGGGCCTCCAGGAGTTGGAAAAAGTACGATAGCTTCTTCCATTTCGAGAAGTCTTCACCGTTCCTTTTATAAAATAAGTGTGGGAGGTTTAAACGATTCTACGGAACTTGTCGGTAA
The DNA here is from genome assembly GCA_934101275.1 of uncultured Bacilli bacterium. Classification (GTDB taxonomy): domain Bacteria; phylum Bacillota_I; class Bacilli_A; order RF39; family UBA660; genus Ventrenecus. Next base: position 4,942 of record CAKOQM010000033.1, on the reverse strand, counting down.
CCGCCGTTCTTATATAGGAAGTGCACCTGGTAAAATTATTGAAGCTTTAAAAAAATGTGGAACGAAAAATCCTGTTTTACTCATTGATGAAGTGGATAAAATGGTAAAAGATTATAAAGGTGATCCAGCAAGTACTCTCCTTGATATATTAGACCCAAATTTAAATCAAGATTTTATGGACTCCTATTTAGAAGAGCCTTTTGATTTAAGTCATGTTCTTTTTCTTTTAACGGCGAATAATAAGGATAATATTCCTAGCGAACTTAAAGATCGTTTAGAAATTATTGAACTATCGAGTTACACGGTCTTTGAAAAAATAACGCTTTCAAAAAACTATTTAATTCCTCGTATTTTAAATGATTATCATGTTTTAAAGGAAGAAATAAATATAACGGATGAGGCACTAAAAGCTTTAATATTAAATTATACTTCGGAAGCAGGTGTCCGAGATTTACAAAGAAAACTTCATGATATTTATAGAAAAATCATCTTACAAAGTATGAAGGAAGAACAAAATTTGCATGTTTCTCTAGGGCCAAAAGACCTAAAAAAGTATTTAGATATCAAGGATTTAAGAGAACAAGATCAGCCTCTTTTACATGAATGTGGGCTTGTTAATATGCTTGCCGTCACACCTTTTGGCGGTGCTGTTATGCAAGTGGAAGCCGTCTCTTTTAATGGTAAAGGAGAAGTTTATACAACAGGTTCTCTAGGGGATACTTTAAAAGAATCTTTAAAAGTCGTGACAAGTTATATTAAAGCTAATGGTTCTCTTTTTAATTTAAGCGAGAATAGTTTTAATAAAAAAAATATTCATTTTCACTTTTTAAGTGGGGCTACCCCTAAAAATGGGCCAAGTGCCGGTGTTTCTATTACTACCTCTTTAATTAGTCTTTTAAAAAAGAAAAAAGTCGCAAAAGATATTGCATTTACAGGAGAAATGACTTTAAGAGGAGAAATTTTGCCTGTTGGTGGCATTAAGGAAAAACTTATCGGGGCTTATAATTATGGGATAAAAAAGGTTTATATACCTTCTAAAAATAAAAATGATGTTAAAGAGGTTCCAAAAGAAGTAAAAAACAATTTAGAAATCATTCTCGTAAGTAATTATTTAGAAATTTATGAACATATTTTTAATTGACAAGTATTAATTAATTTTTTATAATGAAATGGTAAAAAAACGTTAAGACACGTTTATAAAGCAGCTTTTTAGAGAGAGTTTGGGGTAGGTGGAACCAAATAAAAGTCTTTTATAAATATCACTTAAATACTACGTTTTCGGGTAACTTCCGTTAAAGGTAAAATAAGTTAAATTAAGGATGGTACCGTCATTTATGACTCCTTTGGTATCCTCCTTTTTTTATGGAAAGGAATGTTTATGAAAAATTTTAAAGAACTGGATAAAAGAGAGGTAAGTGTTGTTAATCAAAGCATTATAGATTCTTGGGGATCGGTTACAGAAATTTGTAATAAAACCATTGAAAATAGAAAGGGTAAGCCCAAATTTGTTTTTTATGATGGTCCTGCTACAGCAAATGGTCATCCAGGACTTCATCATATGCTTGCTAAATTTTTAAAAGATACATTTTGTAAGTACAAAACCATGCAAGGTTATCAAGTTTATCGTAAGATTGGCTGGGATACTCATGGTCTTCCTGTGGAACTTCAAGTAGAAAAAGAACTTGGTTTTCATAATAAAACCGATATTGAAAACTATGGTATTGAAGCCTTCAATCAAAAATGCCGGGAAAGTGTTTGGAAAAACGAAGATACTTTTACTCGTTTAACGAGTGAGATGGGACAGTTTATTGATACTTTGAATCCATATATTACATATAAAAATGATTATATTGAAACCGAATGGTGGATTTTAAAAAAATTCTATGATGAAGGATATTTTTATGAAGGTAGCAAAATTTTACCTTATTGTCCTCGATGTGGTACGGGGCTTGCTTCTCATGAAGTCGCTCAAGGTTATAAAGAAGTATCAACCGATACGGTTATTGTACCTATGTATTCTAAAGAAAAGGATGCCTACTTTCTTGCTTGGACAACAACACCTTGGACACTTCTTGCTAACGTTGGTTTATGCGTTAATCCTAAAGAAGAATATGTTTTATGTGAAAGTAAACAAACTCGTTTTATCCTAGCTAAAAAACGTGTTTCTGAAGTACTTGGTGAAGAAGCTACTATATTAGAGTCTTTCAAAGGTAAAGATTTAGAATATACAAATTACGAACAATTAATTCCTGAAATAAAAGTGGAAGGAAATGCCTTTTTTGTTTGCTGTGATGAATATGTTACCATGGATAGTGGAACGGGTGTTGTTCATTTAGCTCCTGCCTTTGGGGAAGATGATGCTCGCGTAGGAAAAAATTATAAACTTTCTTATGTAAATCCGGTTGGAGATGACGGTAAATATTTAGAAGGACCTTGGAAAGGAACTTTAGTTTTTGATGCTAATTTAGAAGTTATTAAATATTTAAAAAATCATGATTTACTCTTTAAAAAGCAAAAAATAGTTCACAGTTATCCTCATTGCTGGCGTTGTGGAACCCCACTTATTTATTATTCAAAACCAAGTTTTTATATTGAAACAACCAAATTTAAAGATAAAATTATTGAAGCTAATAAAAGTGTTTCTTGGCATCCAGCTTATGTCGGGGAAAAACGTTTTGGTAACTGGCTTTTAGAACTTAAAGATTGGGCTATTAGTCGTAATCGTTACTGGGGAACCCCAATTCCATTATGGAGATGTGCCTGCGGTTATGATCACATGGTAGGTAGTAGAGAAGAACTTAAAAACATGGCGACGACGGACATTGATGTAAAAACGGTTGAACTTCATCGTCCATATGTTGATGATATAAAATTAAAATGCCCAAAATGTGGTGGAGAAATGACACGTGTTTCGGATGTATGTGATTGTTGGTTTGATTCAGGATCTATGCCATTTGCCCAATATCATTATCCATTTGAAAATCAAGATTTCTTTGAAACACAATTTCCAGCTGATTTTATTTGTGAAGGTGTGGATCAAACAAGAGGCTGGTTCTATACTTTACTTGTTATATCAACTTTTTTAAAAGGATGTGCCCCTTATAAAAATGTTTTAGTTAATGACTTAGTTCAAGATGCTGAAGGTAAAAAAATGAGTAAAAGTAAAGGTAATATTGTAGAACCTTTTACAACGATGAAAGAATATGGCGCGGATACGGTAAGATTTTATCTTCCTTATGTTTCACCAGTATGGGTTCCTCTTCGTTTTGATGTCAATGGTTTAAAAGAAGTTCACTCTAAGTTTATCAATCCTTTAAAAAATACATATAGTTTCTTTCAAATGTATGCTAATACCGATCAAATTGATACGGATGAGTGCTTCATCGAATATGAAAATCGTGAAGAAATTGATAAATGGCTCCTTTCTAAATATAATAATTTAGTAAAATATGTTACGGCTTCTTTTGAAGAATATGACTTAAATAAAGTTGTTAAAGCGATTGCTAATTTCGTTTCAGAAGATTTATCTAACTGGTATATTCGTCGTAACCGAAAAAGATTCTGGGGAAGTGAATTAAATAATTCTAAGAAAAGTGTTTACATTACAACTTATGAGGTTTTAGTTGGTTTATGTAAATTAATTGCCCCAATAACCCCATTTATATCAGAAGAAATGTATCGTGATTTAACAAATGAAGAAAGTGTTCATTTAGCCGATTATCCAAAATGTAATGAAGCTTTATTAAATAATGAATTAGAAGAAAAAATGGATCTTGTGAGAGACTTGATTCGTCTTGGAAGAAACGTTAGAGAAGATGTAAAAATAAAGGTGCGTGAACCTTTACAAACGGTATATTTAGATGGTAAAAAAGAAAATACTTTAAAAGATTTAGTTCCCCTTATTAAAGAAGAGTTAAATGTTAAAGACGTCGTTTTCATAAGCAATCTTGCCTCTTATATGAATTTCCTTGTAAAACCAAACTTTAAAGAAGTCGGTAAAGTATTTGGTTCAAAGATAAAAGATTTCCAAAATATGCTTATGAATTTAACCGATGAAGAAATTGCCACTTTAGAAAATGGCAAAGATATTCACGGAATCTTAGATGGAGAAGATATTCTTATCACTCCAAATATGGTTGACATTCGGGTAAGTGCTAAAGAAAATATGGCTGTAGCAATGGAAAATAATCACTTTGTTATCTTAGATACTACGAGAAATGAATCTCTTATTTTAGAAGGTATAGCAAGAGAACTCGTTAGTAAAGTACAAAACTTACGTAAAGAAAAAGATTTTAATATCACCGATCGAATTGTTATTTACTACTATGGTACCGCGCGTTTTGATGATATATTAAAACAATTTAAAAACTATATTATGGAAGAAACTTTAGCGGTTTCATTCGAAAGCAATCCTGATATAACAACAAAATATGATTTAAATGGTGAAGAAGTTTTACTTGATATTAAAGTATATGAAGAATAGTCTGTGTGATTATTCTTTTTTTGTTATTTAATCTGTCAATGTCATTCCACAAAATTTTTTTGAAAATTTCTTGACGCTCGGGGGGGGGGTATCTGTTATAATAAGTCATGTAATAAATAGAATTTGTTTAAAACAATCCAAACAGTTACATAATTAAAAAAAGGAGTTGTATCAAAATGTCAAAAAAGAAGAAAAATGTTTTCATTGTTATTGTATTAATAGGTATTATCTCTATTATAGGTATCTCTTATGCTTTATGGGTTTTAAATTTAACCCAAAGCGGACAAAACGATATTGTTTCCTCTTGCTTTAATGTCACTTTTGAAGATAAAGACAATATTAGTTTACAAAAAGCTTACCCAATCTTAGATGAAGAAGGAAAGAAATTAACACCTTATGAATTTACCGTTACCAATAATTGTGATTCCTATGCTTCATTTAATATCAACTTAGAAATAT
>CAKOQM010000032.1 GCA_934101275.1 uncultured Bacilli bacterium | reverse complement strand
TTGTTAATACTCATGACAATAGGCATCTCTTATGCCTATTGGAATTATAATGTGAAACAAAAAGATTTTAATGTAGCAAATACCAGTTGCTTTTCACTTACTTATACCGATAACACAGATGCCATTACGATAGATAATATGGTTCCGACAGAAGATGAAGAAGGCCTAAAAGAAAAAGGATACTCTTTTACGATAAAAAACACCTGTAATACAATAGCTACTTATGAGGTGAATTTAGAAGATTTATTAGCAAGTCAAAATGTAAAACAGTTTCCTAATCAATATATTAAAATATCTTTAAATGATGGTACGCCTAAAGTATTAAATACTTATGAAAAAGCAATAACAACACTTGATACGGCAACAAGTTCTTTTAAACTAACAAGTGGTTCATTAAAACCTAATGAAGAAGCTACTTATGAATTAAAACTATGGATGGATGCAAATACTCCAGCGATCGATGAAGTAATGAATGCCACTTTTGAAAGTAAAATAACGATTAATACCTCATACATTGAAGAAGAAAACTTAACTAATGAAATCACTATTTTAGCAACCAGTCAAAACGAAGATTATTCAAAGGAAAAAGAAATTTTTAAGATTGATATCACAAGTTCTAGTAAAAATATCATTGAATATAGTTATGACAATAAAAAATGGACAAGTGTAACACCAACAAAGGCACTCACTTTAGAAAAAGAATATACTAAAGAAGGAAATTATCCTATTTATGTTAAAGATGAAGTAGGTAACATTAAAGAATATTTAATAAAAACTGATAAATTAGATCAAACAGCTCCGGAGAGAGTCATTGAAGAGATTAATAATCAAGAAAGTTATTTGTTAAAGATAACAATGACAGATCTCAAAAGTGGAGTATCATCTTATCAAATAACAGAAAGTAAAGAAACGCCAACAGAGTGGTTAGATTATACAGGAATAATAGAAAAAGAGATAAGTGAAAATGGTGTTTACTATATTTGGAGTAAAGATAAAGTGGGTAATATAAGTTATGAAGCTTATTCTATCACTTTAATTGATAAAGAAGCACCACATATTACCGTTACCAATACTTTGACAGATTGGGGGGTCAAAGACATTTTAAATATTCATTTGACAGATGATGTGATAGGTCTTTCAGGTTATCAAGTAACGACAAGTGAAGAAGAACCAACAAGCTTTATAACAATTGAAAATACTTTAGATACAACCGTTACTTATGAAGTAAGTGAAAATGGCACCTATTATGTCTATGTGAAAGATGCCTATAATCATATCTCACATGAAAAAATTGTGATTGATAAGATTGATAACATTCCGCCTTATATAACAAGTGTGACAAATTCTAGTAATGAAACTTGGACAAACAAGGATGTAACAGTAAGTTTGTTAGCTGGTGATAAGGAAACAAGGGTTACAAAATATCAGATGAGATATAGTAAAACGAATAATGAGTGGCAAGATTTAGAAAGCAATTCTTATATTTTTACTGAAGAACTAAATGAAACCGTTTATTTTCGAGTTCAAGATAAAGTCGGTAATATTTCGGAAGAAGCTAGTACAGATATTAAAATTGATAAAACTTTTCCTACGATTCCAAGTATAGCAAATTCAAGTAATGGTTACTGGACAAACCAAACGATTACAATTGCTTTAAGTTCAACAGATACGGCCTCAGGTATTTTGAAATATCAAGTAAAACACAGTGGAACAAATAATACGTGGACAGATTTATCTTCAAGTAGTGATAACTGGTATGATGAAAGAAACGAAGTGGTTTCTTATCGAGCCATGGATAATGCCGGGAATGTTTCAGAAGAAGCCAGTACAAATATTAAAATAGATAAAACCGCTCCAAGTCAAAGTTTTGGTATTGCCTCTAGTACAAGTGGTAGTAATGGTTGGTATAAAGCCTTAGGTATAAGGGTAAATGTTTCAGATACTCAAAGTGGTATTTCAAGTAGTAAATATTGTGTGACAACGGGAAGTAGTTGTACCCCAAGTACGAATGTTACAATAGGTAGTAATGCGTATACAGTAACACTAGGAACGAATGCAAGTGCTCAGAAGGTATGTGTTAATACAACAGATGCTGTGGGTAATGTCTCTTCAACAAGTTGTTCTTCTTCATACAGTGTTGACACAACGGATCCGACAGCCAAGATAAGTGCTAGCGTATCTGGTACGACTATTACAGTGAGTGCGAGTGGTTCTTTCGATTCTGGAAGTGGTTTGGCAACCTATTACTATAGTAAAGATGGAGGAAGTAGTTATATATCTAGTTCATCAAGTTCTTATACGTTTACAGGTCTTTCCGATGGCACCTATACCTTGGTTTTGAAAGTGGCGGATAAAAGTGGCCGTATGAGTTCAGCAGCAAGTACAACGGCTACGGTTATTACGTATCATAATGTTAATGTTTTAGCTGGTCCTGGAGGAAGTATATCAGCCTTTTCAAAAGTGGCAACAGGAGGTAGTGTTAATTTTTCTGCAACGCCTTCTAGTGGTTATAGTACTTATAGTGTTTCTTGTAATGCTTCATCTGGTAGTGTATCTGGTAATACGGTTTCAGTAAGTTCGGTTTATCAAGATTCTGTCTGTGTCGTTTCTTTTAAAAAGACTGAAAGTACTTCTTCTTGTGGCGTTATCGTTCAAACAGGTAAGCAAACGAACTCATCGACATCCATAACATGCGGAGATAGTATAACGTTTGGATTAGAAACGGATGGTCCGGATGTTAAATCCATTACATTAGGTATTTATAATCCTTCTGGTACAGCTTTAGCTACATGGACAAATTCTAGTCCAGCTTGGTATGAAAGTAGGACAATTTCAGGGATCAATGCTGCTGGAAGTTATAAAATCACCCATTATGCTCAAAGTTATAATAGAACCGTTTCTGCTACGTGTTCGGTAAGTTTGTCTCATACCTATACGATTTTTAATCGTTTTATAACCGTCCCAACATGTAGTAGTAGTGGCACAGCTGAATTTAGATGCCGTGGTTGTGGTGCTACTCAAAATGTAACTTTACCGGCTATAAGATGTAGTTAGATGAAAAAAATGTCCCTTTATTTTCTCTTGAAAAAGAGAATAAATATCTGTATAATTGTTTTATGAATTAGAATAAAGAGGTCGATAAAATGAATAATGAAAATCAAAACTTTAACCAAATACCGGTTCCACCTAATAATGGTATGCCAACACCGAATCCTAATTTAAATAGTAGCACTTTGGGTGTTGACAGTTTAGGTTCTATGGGAGTGCAAAATTTAGATGCATTAAATACACCAACGCCAACACCTATGCCAGAACCGATTCCTAATGCCAATCCTGTTAATTTAAATCCTCCAGGAATGATTCCTCCCGTTGAACCAACTTCACCAGCTCCTGCAGCTTCTCCATTAATGGGAACGACTTTAGAACCTAATCAAAATCAAACACAAAATATGATGAACAATTCTTATATGAATACACCTGGAATGGGTTCTCCGGTTCCACCTGTTAACAATATGAGTATGTTTGATGGCGTACCAGTTCCACCAGCACCACCTAGTGAACCTTCAAAAGAAAAGAAAAAAGGCAAGATGAATAAACTTATTTTAATTGTTTTAATTGTCGTTTTAATTGCTGCTGTTGGTTTCGGGGTGTATTATTTTCTTGTATTAAGTAAACAAAATGCTACTTCTGTAACGTCAAAATTATCCGCAGAATGGGAATTAGGTGAACCATTAGCAGAGAATGTTTTAAATTATGTTAATTTGACAGGGCTTACAAGTAGTCAATGTTCATTAACTACAAATGTTAATGTTAATAAAACAGGTACGTATGAATGGACAGTAACTTGTGGTAATAAAAAAGTAAGTGGTAAATTAACTGTTAAAGATACAACGGCTCCAGAAGTCGTAACTAAAGATGTCACTGTCGTACCAAATACTGAGGTTTCTCCTGAAGATTTTATAGAATCTGCTTCTGATGCTTCCGAAAGTGAAGAAAAAATATCTTACACTTTTGTAGATGAAGATGAATTTGATCTTACTAAAGAAGGAACGTATACAGTGACGATTGAAGCTTCTGATGCTTATCAAAATACGGTTAATGTTACAGCAAACTTAATTGTAACAAGTAACGCTCCTGTTCATGATTTAGTTTGTTCTTATGAAGAAATATCAAAAGCTTATCCAACTGCAACGGTTAATGTTCGTTTCCGTTATGCTATTACAACGTCAAATACGGTTTATGATAATGTAAAGATTGTAGAATATATTTTCGATGAACAAACTTATGAAGAAGCTCTTGATGATGTAACGGATGATGGTTTTGATGGTCTTACGGGTAAAGTGACTAAGGATGATACACATTATAAAATTACCGTTGAAATTCCTGTCACAGCAGATATTTTAAATGAAGAATTTAAAAATACAACTTTCCCAGATACAGAAAGTGAAATTCAAAAACTTCATGAAAGTCGTGGAGATAATTGTTACATAGAAGAATAAAGTGATGCCTAGTCACTTTTTTTTAATTTTCATAAACTACTTTTAGGAGGAATTCTATGGGAAAGTTAAAAGTAGTAGTTTATGCTATTTGTAAAAATGAAAGTGCCTTTGTTAATCGTTTTGTGGATTCAATGAGTGAAGCCGATGAAATTGTTGTTTTAGATACGGGCTCTTCTGATGACACGGTTAAAAAGTTAAAGCAAAAGGGAGTAACGGTTTATGAGAAAAAGATTAATCCTTGGCGATTTGATACGGCTCGTAATGAGTCTTTAGCTCTTGTTTCTGAAGATGCGGATATTTGTGTTTGTGTGGATTTGGATGAAGTTTTTGAAAAAGGTTGGCGAGATATCTTAGAAAAAAAGTGGTTAGAAGAAAAACCAACTCGAGCACGTTACAACTATAATTGGAAATTAGACGAAAAGAAAAATCCTCGTGTGAGCTTTTGGATTGATAAAATTCATGCCCGGCATGGTTATCATTGGACACATCCTGTGCATGAGGTTTTAACACCTTCTATAGAAGAAAAAATCATCGATGTTTCCATTACCTTAAATCATTATCCTGATAATAAAAAGAGTCGATCTTCTTATTTACCGTTACTTGAAATAAGTGTTTTAGAAGACCCAGAGGATGATCGCAATCTCCATTATTTAGGTAGAGAATATATGTTTTATAAAAATTGGTTCAAATGTATTGAAACACTTCATAAACATTTGAAATGTAAAAAAGCAACGTGGAAGGATGAGAGGTGTGCTTCCATGAGGTTTATGGCTCGCAGTTATGAAGCGTTAGGCTTTGAAGAAGAAGCTTTGTTATGGTATCAAAATGCTATTCATGAAGCTCCTTATTTAAGAGAAGGATATATTGAATTAGCGAGTTTCTATAATTTACATAATGATTATGAAAAAGCTTATGAAAACTTACAAAAAGCCTTAAATATCAAAGAAAAAAGCAAATCCTACATTAACGAAGAATTTGCTTGGAACGATTATTTTTATGATCTTCTTTCCATCACGGCTTTTTACACAGGTCACTTTGAAGAAGCTGTTTCCTATTTAAATGAAGCTATTAAGCTAAATCCAGAGGAGAAGCGTTATCAAGAGAATTTGAATCTTGTTCTTCCTTATTCCCTTCCAAAATCGCATGAATAACTAAGCGTTCATTATCCCCGGTACAAGTAGAAAGAGTAAGAAGTTTACTATTTGTCGTGACGAGAGTATCAAAATTTTTGATACTTCTTTTTTTCGTCATATCGATATAGGCTTCTTTATCTTCTTTGGTATCAAAACTTACTTTTAAATAATCATTAGTTTTGGGTGTCGTATAAATAGAGTAAATCTTCCAGTTCATTGAGGCATACATCGTATCAAACGTAATAGTTAAATTCTCTTCATTGTTATACCAATTACCATTTAAAGTGCGATGAAGCGTCCCAAACATGACACCAGAATAATACATATTATGGCCATATATAATGGTATTATCATTTAAAAATTTTTCGGAATTACGAAAATCCATATAAATCCAGCCATTTTTATCTTCCTCATTGTAAAGATTATGCGTTAAGTAATATTTGTTATCGTTACTCATAACGACAGGATAATCGATGTTTGTATTTTTTACCTTTAAGTAACCCACCACATCTTTATTAATACTTAAAAGAGCTGCGATATATTTGTTTTTAATAACAAGACCTTCGGTTTTCTCATCATCTGGTAAGGTAATTTCTTCTTCACTATTCATTTTTTCTTTCACGTGTTCATTTATTTTGGCCACATCTTGCATAGCATAGTAGTTATCTATGGAAACGTAACTAATCATTCCCCCGATAAACAAGACAATGATAAAACCACAAAGTTTTAAGGTATTTAAAATAATTTGTTTCATTAAATTATCTTTTAAATACTCTTTAGAATAGTAAAGTCCAATTTTATAATTTTTCTTTTTATACTTTTTATTCATTTGTTTTAAAAATAAATAGTCTTCTTCTAAAGTAATGTTATCATGAAGTTCTAAATAAATATTTTTAAAATGATTTTCTTCTAAAGCATTTAAGACAAAATCAAGGGTTGATTTATCATACTTCATCAGAGCAATTATTTTTAAATAACGATTAATCTTTAAAAAAGTTAAAAAATCCTCTTTATCTTCTTCAGTCAAATTATCGTAAATAGTTACTCTTTTGGTATAATAAATTTTGGCATAATTTTTTAAATTATTTTTAAACATAAAAGGGGAGATGTAAAAGATTTCATTTTTGGTTTGAACTTTAATATTTTTATTATCCAGCATTTCTAAAAGATACTCAGGAAGACTAAAACATTCCACTTCCTTTAAAGATTTAATTTTTAATAATTTTTCACAGACCGTGTAACTTAAATTTTCTTGCTTTTTTATTTTAACTTTATAAATCTTGACTTTGATAAATAAAGGAAGTAAGAATTGAGCTAGTTCATTATTTTGAAAAGTAATGGTATCTATTTTATTCATTTCACAAAGTTCTTCTAAAAAAGGGACAACTAACTTTCCGTTTTCAATAATATAATCTTCGGTAAAAACAAGTTCTGAGTCTGAGATAATATTGGTATTCATTAAATCTTCTCTAATAGGCTCAAGTTTCCGGTAAGAAAAATAAAGGGTGCTGTTTTGAATTAAAATAACAATTTTTTTCAATCTTTACACCACCGTTTCTACTCTTTATTATCATACCATATTTTTTGTAAATTATTGTAAAAAAAAATAAAATATATAGAAATCTTGTATTTTTATGTTATAATAAAACCATAATAAAAAAAGAAAAGAGGTTTATATTTTATGAAGAAAAAAGGATTCATTTTATCTGTACTTTTTGTTTTCTGTGCTTTTGCTTTAACTTTGAATGTTAATGCAGCTAGTGGTATTGTTTTTGGTTCAACTGACCGTGTTTTTACATCTACAACATTAAGTAGCGATGAAACAGCATCAACAGGTTCTATTTCCATTGAAAATAAAGGTGAAAATTCAACTGTTATTATTGGTATTAAAGCAACAAGTTTAATTTCTATTGGTACGAAGTTAACTGCTGAAATTAAAATGGGAAATTCAAGCTTTGATTTCAAAAGTTGCTCTAGAATTAGTGGCTCTGGATGGGATGTTACTTGTAAAGTAAGTTCAACAAATTCCGATGTTATTATTATGTCTTTAGAATCGGTTGCTCAAATGAATGCTGGTGATAAAGTAGCTATTTCAACGGTTACTTTAGATGGTTCAAAAGCTTCAAGCACAGATCCTTGTACTATTTCTATTTCAAAGGGAGATACACCTGTTGAAGAAAATCCAAAATGCCAACAAAAAGATAATAAATTTTATTGCGCTAATGGAACAGAATGTACAGAAACAGAATATAAGTCACAATGTGAAACAACAGACAATCCTCAAACAGGTTCTTTCTTACCTTATGCTGTTATAGCAGGTGGTCTTGTTGTGGCTATTGGCTTATATATGATGACAAAGAAAAATAAAATTTATCATATTTAGTAAAAGGCTGGTTTAAAGACCAGTTTTTTTCTTGAACTCATATAAAAAAACGTGTATACTTTAGAAAGAAAGATGTTGATCCTATGTTAAAAAGAATCTTAAGTGGTGTCCTTTTATTCGTCATTTTAATTCCCATTGTTATAAGTAATGGTAAACCGTTTCTTATTATGATTGGTGTCTTATCTTTGTTGGCCTTAAAAGAAATTTTAGACTTACGAAAAAGCCATAGTAAGTATCCAAGTGGTATTGAATTTATGGCCATGGTAAGTATGATTTTGCTTATTTTTTATGAATATGAAATTCATGGTGAGTCAAATGGTGTCAGTAGTGTTTTACTTTCTTTGATGTCCGTTTCTTTTCTTTTTCCAACCATGTTATCTTATAAGAATACTTCCTATGAGACAAAAGATGCCTTTTATTTAATGGGAGTTTTGTTTTTCTTAAGTACAGCTTTCCATGAAGTGATTTTACTTCGTGGAGAAAATGTATGGTTACTTGTTTATTTACTTTTGATTTCAACGTGTACGGATATTTTTGCCTATCTTGTTGGTAAAGGCTTTGGAAAAAAGAAAATTTTTCCACATATAAGTCCAAATAAAACGTATGCTGGTTGTGTAGGGGGGCTTTTATTTGGTACAATTTTACCTTCGATCTTTTATTACATGGTAATTTCAAAAGAAGGAATATTGTTAAATGTTTTAATTAGTTTTATTTTATCGATTATTACTATTCTAGGGGATTTATTATTTAGTAAAATCAAAAGAGAAAACGAAATTAAAGATTTTTCTGATTTAATTCCTGGGCATGGGGGTATATTAGATCGTTTTGATAGTTTTATTTTTGCTGTACTTTTTTATACTATTATAAAAAGATTTTTATAGAAAGAGGTTTATTATGTGGATATTTAGTTTAATTATTTTTATCTTAGTTTTGGGACTTATTATTTTAATACATGAATTTGGCCATTTTATATGTGCCAAAAAATCAGGGGTTCATATTTATGAATTTTCTATTGGCATGGGACCTTTACTATTTACTCATAAAGGAAAAGATGGTATACATTACAACATAAGAGCGTTACCTATTGGAGGTTTTGTCCAGATGGCTGGCGAAGTTTATGAGGATGATGGTGAAATACCTAAAGAAAAATTTATGTGTAATCGACCTTGGTATCAAAGATTAATGATTTTAGTTGCTGGTGTTTTTAACAACTTCATCTTGGCTATTGTTCTTTTATTTATTCTTGCTATCATTTGGGGACCAACAAGTAGTACGCCTAAGGTTTTAAGTGTTCAAGAGGGTTCTGCCGCTTCTATATCAGGTATGAAAGATGGTGATATTATCACCGCGATTAATGGTCATAAATTTTCTTCTTGGGATGTTGGCCAAATTTATCTTTATTATAAAAATAAAGACAATGTGTATACGTTTGATGTAAAACATGAAAATGGTGAAAAAGAAATGCTTACTTTAGTTCCTAAAATAAGTAAAGATGAAAATGGAAACGAAACCAAAACGTTTGGTATTCAAATCGATAATCGAAGAGATAAAAACTTTTTAGAATGTTTAAAATTTACTTTCCAAAAATTTATAGATGTCATGAAATCTATGGCTATAACGATATGGGGACTTCTAAGTGGTCAAGTATCCGTTTCTAATTTGTCTGGACCCGTTGGTATTTACAAAGTCGTTGATCAAAGTGTTAAATATGGTCTTCAACAACTTATTTATATTACTGCCTTTTTATCTATTAATGTTGGCTTTATTAATATTTTACCTTTCCCAGCTTTTGATGGAGGGCATGTCTTCTTTATGATTTTAGAAAAACTTAAAGGAAGCAAATTAAACGCTAAATTTGAAAATACATGTAATATGATAGGATTTGCTCTTTTAATGCTTCTTATGCTTTATATTACGGTTCAAGATATTATTAAATTCTTTTAATATCAATAAAAAAATTCGCTTAAAAACGAGTTTTTTTTAGATTTCAAACAAATAAACATTTTCGATATAATGCTCTTTCCATAAACGATTCGTTAGGTATTTACATCCTAAATGTTTATAAAAGTCATTAGTTGGATTTTTGTCTAAACAGCCAATAATGAGTTTGTGAATATGATTTTCCTTTATTTTTTTTACAGCAAAGTCATAAAGCTTTTTTCCGTAACTCATTTTTTGATATTCTTTTAAAACATATAAATGATGTATTTCGGTAGCTCCTTTTAAAACGTCGCTTTCCATCGTAAAATAAATCCAATCAATGATTTTGTTTTCTAGATTTAATACATAATAAAAGGGGTGTTCATCAAGATTATTTTTTAATCTTTCCGCTGAATATTTCTCATTTTTTAATAAATGTTTTAGAAATTCATCTTTGACGATTCCTTTATAAGTGGTATTCCAAACCAATGCGATTTTATGAGCCAATTCTTCAGAATCTTCTTTCGTTCGTTTTCTTATTTCTAAATTCATAAATATATCCTCTTTTTAAAATTATAATTTTTTAATATCTATCATATTATATAAAAACTACCTTACATGAGGTAGTTAAAAAAAACATCTGGTGTTCTAAGGGAGACTTGAACTCCCGACCTTTAGCTTCGGAGGCTAACACTCTATCCAACTGAGCTATTAGAACATACGCTTATTATATCACATCATCTTGATTTATGACTATTAATTTTGTTATACTCTAAGAAGAAGGTGACGTATGAAGAAAAGTAGAGTGAAGACTTGGGTGTTTGTTATTTTTATTTGGTTTTTATTTATGGGCTTTCTTTCTTTTGGTGTTCTTGTGTTTGTTCGGGTAAATGACCAAATAACTCTTGAAGATGAAATTTATAACTTAGAAAGTTTGATGAGCGAAGAATATCCTGATGAAGTCTTTTTGGAAGAAAGATTTCAAACACTTGTTACGGATGGGGCTTATGCTGATGTGGAAAGAGCTTTGAAAAGCTATTTAAAAGAGTACTATGAAACCTATCAAAAAATAAAAGCCTTATACGAAGATGATACCATCGTCGGTTTATTATCTTATCAAAATATGATGGTGGATGGACCTATTTTTTCCTCATCTTTATCTTATGCGGAAAAGTTTAAAACAAAATTAAGTGCTATAAGTCTTAAAGAAGAAAAATTATACGATGAGGATTATTACATGAGTTTTTATTTGTCTTCTTCCAATGACTCTTATTATAAAGAGTATTATGAAGAGCAAATCAAAGATTATCTTGGTACTTCAGAAAGTATAAAAGAAGAACTTGATGATACCTTAAATGTAGTTCAAATAGAAATCGATATTTTAAATCATTTAAAAAATAATCAAGGAAGTTGGTATTTAGAAAAAGGTGGTCTTTATTTTTCAGATGCCGAGGTAGAAAAAGAGTATTACCTTTTACTAAATAAATTTAATGAAAGTGAAGAAAGTGTTGACCTATGAAATTATTTTTAAAAAGTTTAAAGAATGCTTTTTGCGGCATCCTTGTTGCTTTAAAAGAAGAAAGAAATATGAAAATACATACTTGTTTTGTTTTTATGGTGAGTCTTTTGGGTTTTCTTTTGCACATTAGTTTATCAGAATGGCTTTGGTGTTTACTTTGTTTTGCCGTTGTTATTTCAATGGAAATAATGAACACCGCGGTGGAAAATTTAGTGGATTTAGTAGAACCTAAGTTTAATGCTTTAGCGGGCAAAGTAAAAGATATGGCGGCAGGTGCCGTTTTAATAAATGCCTTATTTTCAATTATAATTGGCCTTATTATTTTTCTTCCTAAAATTATTCATTTATTTTTATAAAATTCAACCATAAGTTGAGTTTTTTTGTCTTTCCAAATCAAAAAAAATTTTATATAATGACGAGGAAAGGTGGAAGAAAATGAAGAAGAAAAATATCATTTTAATGTGTGTGGGGCTTGTCACGATTTTATTTTTAGGGGCTGTTTTTTTAGAAGTAAAAAACGCAGCCAGTGATACTTTGGATAGAACCATAAGTTTGGTTGAAAAGCAAAATGAAAAGGAATATAATACAGAAGGCTATACCATAGAAAACCCAAGTATTATTTTAAATCCTTATGATATATCTCCTTTGACGGCTTTAATTTTATTTGAAACCGATGAAGAGGTAGCTGTGAAAGTGACGATAAAAGGAAAAGATGCTTTAACAACTTATACGCATACTTTCGAGGCAACCAAAAAGCATTACTTACCAATTTATGGCTTATATGCCGATAAAGAAAACGAAGTCGTCGTGGAATATGGGAATGTTTCTAAAACATTTAAAATTAAAACAGACAAATTACCAGATGATATGATTTTACCAACAAGTGTGACGAAGGATGCTTCAAAACTTACCAATGACCTTTATTTTTATACTCCATCAAGTAAAGGTTATACCGCTGCTTATGATACCAATGGGGAAGTTCGTTGGTATTTAACCATTAATGCTATCTGGGAAGTAAATCGCCTACAAAATGGCCATTTACTTTTAAGTACCGAAAGACTTGTGAATAGTCCTTACTATATGACAGGACTTTATGAAATGGATATGCTTGGTAAAATCTATAAGGAATATAGTTTAGAAGGCGGATATCATCATGATTACTTTGAAATGGAAAATGGTAATTTAATCGTAGCGAGTGATAATTTCTCCAATGGTAAAACCGTCGAAGATTATGTTGTAGAAATTGATAGAGAGACCGGCAAAGTAGTTAAAACATGGGATATTTCTAGTATCTTAAATCATGAAGATGGTAAAAGTGAAAACTGGAGTGAATACGATTGGTTTCATAACAATGCCGTGTGGTATGATAAAAATACGAACTCGATTACATTATCCGGAAGACATCAAGATGCGGTTATTAATATTTCTTATGAAGATGGTAGTTTAAATTGGATTTTAGGCGATAAAACAAATTGGAGTGAAGATTATCAAAAATATTTCTTTACACCTAAAGGCAAAAATTTTGAATGGCAATGGAGTCAACATGCGGCCATGATAACGCCAGAAGGTTATGTTTTTTTATTTGATAATGGCAATAATAAATCAAAAATAGAAGAAGAGTATGTCGATGCTTCTAAAAGTTACTCAAGGGGTGTTATGTATAAAATTGATACCGAAGCTATGACGATTGAACAGGTCTTTGAGTATGGTAAAGAAAGAGGCAGCAGTTTTTATTCTCCTTATATTTCGGATGTGGATTATTTAGCTAAAAATCATTATATTGTGCATTCTGGTGGTATTGTTTACGTGGATGGTAAAAACTCTAATCAACCAGCCGGTTTCTCGGATAACGCATCTTTAGTCAGTGATACGGTGGAATTATTAAATAACAAAGTTATTTTTGAAATAAAATTTAATACAAATAATTATCGTGTGGAAAAAATGAGCCTTTATGCTGACAATGAAAATTATACGAATGAAAAGGCTGTTCGTTTGGGAAGTCTTGGCGTAACACATGTTACAAAAGAAACGTTAGGTCTTAATTTAACTTCTCAAAGTATAGATGAAGATTACGAAAGTAAAAATATAACTTTAACAGAAGAAATCGACCGTTTCGTTTTTACAGGAAAATTTAAACGTGGTACGAAAGTAAACTTGGTTTTATATCATGATTTAAAATATACTTATTACAATGTTCCGGTCAGCAAAAAACCTTATACGGCTTTATGTGTCGATATTTTTACGGAAAAGGAACAAGAAGAAGGTATCACGGTTACCAAATATATTAATAAAGAGGGTTTAAAAAGTGGTCAATATCAATTTTTGGTAGAAATTGATGGTAAGATGTATAATACAGGAAAGTATGTGGTAGTAAATGAATAAAAATATAATAATAGGAGCTTTATTATTTGTGGTGGCTCTTTCTTTGACAGCAGGTTATACGTATTACAGTCATAAAGACGGTATTAATAAAAATGCAACGGTGGAAGATTTAAAATTTGATAATGATAAAATAAATGTTTATATTTTCTGGGGGAGTACGTGTTCTCATTGTGAAGAACTTTATGAGTTTTTATATTCTGTTGAGAAAGAAGAAAAAAAATATGCGCGTATTTATGGTTTTGAAGTTTGGGAAAATAAAGACAACGGTCTACTCATGGATAAATTCATCGCTGCAAATAATGGTAAAACAGGTGAAAGAAGCGTTCCTTATATTGTTATTGGCGATACGGTTTTGACAGGATTCTCGGCAACGGATAAAGAAAAAATCAAAAATTTAATTAAAGAAGCTTATGATAACAAAAGTGAATTTAATTATCATGAAGATTTATTTAAAACCAAATAATTTGAAAACGGAGAAAAGTGACATTTCTTCTTTTTTTTTTTGCTTTAAAAGTGTAAACTTTACACAAAATTCGAACTTTTTTGAACATTTTTCAAAGAAAAAAAAGGAAATCAGAGATTTTTTTTGAATATATAAGTAGAAGGATAATTTTGGTGACAGCAAAGTTGGTCTTCTTAGAAGGCGAGGGATTATGATATCCGAAAAAAAATTTTACA
>CAKOQM010000031.1 GCA_934101275.1 uncultured Bacilli bacterium | reverse complement strand
GTTTTACTAGTTCTTCTAAAAGGAACAGCAAATAATTGAAGGTTTAGTTTCATAGTTTCACTCCTTTTCCTTATCCAGTAACTCCAATAGAGGAGCTAGTCTTGGATCCATGCTTTTTTCACTCTCATTCCCATTTACTTGATACCCATCACCAACGATATTTAATTCATCAGATTCGGTATAACTAATTGGGATTTCCAGTACAATATTTTCCCATAAAATACCCAGAATATCAAGTGTATTTTGTGAATTTTCTAAAAATCTCCCACATATTTCACTTTCCTCTGTGATTTTTTCTTCAAAATCAAGAGAAATCGGATAAGATACTTCTTTTAAGGTTCGCGCATCACTTAACCAAAGAGAAATATCTCCTTTTAAAGATAAATAATAATCTTGATTCAAATCTTTTTTTATTTCAAGTGAAACGATAAAACAAGGAATATCTAAAATACCTGCCGAAGCATACATTTCTTTGGGAAGTTCGACAGTGATATCTTGTTTCGTTTCATGAATCAAAAACCTTTGTAAATCCACAATATCACCTTTCTTTTCTGTATTCACATTATACCTTTAAAAATAATTTTACACAAGTCTCTGTTTTTGATAAACTAAAAAAAGAGGTGACTTTATGGAAGTTATTGGTATTATTTGTGAATATTCTCCTTTTCACAATGGTCATTTGTACCACATAAATAAAATTAAAGAAAGATATCCGGATTCTCTTCTTGTTTTATGTTTAAATGGTTATTTTTTAGAAAGAGGTCAAATAAGTCTTTTAAGTAAGGAAAGTAAAACGTGGATTGCCCTTTTTTATGGTGTCGATATTGTCGTGGAACTTCCGGCTTTATTTGGAACCCAATCTGCGGATACCTTTGCCGAAAAGAGTATAACTCTTCTTCATATGTTAGGTGTTCAAAAAATCATTTTTGGCAGTGAAACGGAAGATAGAAACCATTTAAGGTTACTCGCCTCTTTACAGCTTGAAAATAACTTCAAATTAGAAAAAAGTGGTACTTCCTATCCGAAAAGAATAAATGAAGCTTTAAAGGAAGAGGAAGCTTTAAAACCGAATGATCTTTTAGCCGTTTCTTATTTAAAAGCGATTTTAAAAAATCATTATAATATGACTTGGGAAACCATTTTAAGAACAAATGACTTTCACGACACCAAAGATAATACCCCTATTATCTCTGCATCTAATATAAGAGCCCGTTTAAAAAATAAAGAAGATGTTTCTGCTTTTATGCCTAAAGAATCTTTGATTCATCTTCTTCAAATTGACGAAAAACTTTTCTTTCAATTACTCAAAGCTCGCATTTTAACAGATAATCATTTAGACAGTTACTTGGATGTCACCGAAGGATTGGATAACAAATTACGCAAAGAAATTTTGCATTCACATTCTCTATCAGAACTTTTAGAGAATTTAAAAAGTAAACGCTATACCTATAATCGTTTAAATCGCATGCTTCTTCATATTTTACTCGGCGTAACGAAAGAAGATGCCAAAGAACCTTTGTCGTATCTTAAAATCTTAGGCTTTAAGGAAAAAGGACAAGTCTATTTAAAAGAATTAAAACCTTCTTTAAAAATAAATTATCAAAGTAGAGCTTATGAAATTGAAAAAAGAGCCGGTCTTCTTTATGGAATGCTTACTCATACTTCTGTGTTTTCTTTTGATGCGTCTAATCAGCCAATCATACTAAAAGATAACGAAGAAAGCCAAAAATAATCTTTTTCTTTAAAATCACACACAAAGAAGTTGTGATTTTTTTGTAGTTCTTCTAAAAACCTTGGTTTGACCACATTGGTTTCTAGCTTCAAATATGTTTTATAAAGCTTTAATATGGTATTTTCTTTCCTAAAAACATCATGTAAAGAATGAACATTTTTGTACTTCGTATAAAAATAATTTTCTTTATATTTTCGAAATAAAAGAATATCTAAACTTTTAATAGGAATTGGATTAATAAGCTGTTTAATAAGTAAGTAACTGGTTTCTACATCCATATTTTCATAATAAATCGTTTCTAAGGTTTTAAAAAGTTCATAAGGATTGTCTTTTAATAACGTCATTAATTCAGGTTTAATTTCAAAAAAATAAAATGTTCTCATCTTTTGCCTCCTATTATAAGGATAACAAAAAAGATAAGAACATTTTGTCGAATCATCTACCTTGAAAATAAAGATTCTACTTTTAATTTTAAACTGTCGTAATCAAAGTTCATTTGTTGTAAAACTTCAATTGGAAGGCCACTACTTGGATAATCTGAAATATTAAGTAAATGCTTTTCATCTTTGGCATATTCTTTTAAAGAAAGACCACTTGAAGAAGTTATCACAACCGTTTTCACATTTGTTGGCAAAATACTTTCTTGATAGGCTTTATCTTGTAATTGAAAAAGACTTAAGGATGGCATCGAAACAACTCGGATGTCCTTTCCTTTAGAAGCTAAATCATAAGCAATTTGTAAAGCACTTATGACCTCACTACCACTGGATAAAAGAATGCCGTCAATTCGTGTTTGTTCTGGTTTTATGATATAGGCTCCCATCGCTACTTTTTTAGCATTGGAATTTGGTAATTTAGGACTATCATTTTTGGTAATAACTAAAGCACTTGGCCTTTTAAAGCGTAAAATAGCTTCCCAAGAACCCATGACCTCTTCAATATCACTAGGACGATACACAAATAAGTTAGGAATCATTTGTAACATATCTAATTGTTCCACCGGAATTTGTAAAATACCTTCTAAAGCGTTATAAAGAGAATCGTGCGTAAAAATATAGGTAACAGGAAGATTCATTAAAGAAGAAAGTCTTATGCTGTCTTTCATTTTATCAGCATAGCTTAAAAGAGTAGATGAAAAACTACGTAGTCCTAATAAGGCCATGCCGGTGGTGATATACCCCATGGCACTTTCCCTTATACCAAAACGGATATTTTTAGCTTTAGGTTCTTTATAAGACATGTATTGATATCCATTTAAATTGGTTCTGCTATAAAGACTTAAACCGGCACTTCCACCTAAAAAAAGAGGACTTTTTGGACTAATTAAATTCATCACTTTATTATTTGTTTCAATCAAAGGTTCTCGGTACGCGGCATTAATCTTATAATTATCACTTGAAAAATCAATATCACAGCTGCCCGTTTCTAACATATTTAAAATCGCATTCAAATTTTGACTGTTTATATTTTTAGCTCGCGCATAACTTTCAGCAAATTTGTCTTTCACTTTTTTCATCCGTTCGCTCATTTGTTTTTCTATAAAAATAAGACTATCTTTGGATATTTCAAAAGGTGGTAAAAATAAGCCATACTTACGTCTTAAGTTATTAGTATCATCAAAAGATAACATACCAGAGTGTAAAATACTTTTTCCTTCGTTAAAAGAATCTTTTCCTATTAGGGTATTAAAAATAAGAAGCGCGGGTTTGCCCGATTTTTTAGCCCCTTCTAAGGCCTTTTCAATGTCTTTAAGAGAAACATCTTGTTTTAGAAAATCCACATAAAATCCTTTAGCTTCAAAAGATTTTGTTAAATTTTCATCAAAAACGGTATCTAAAGTGCCTTCCATACTCATGCGATTGGCATCATATAAGAAAACTAAATGATCAAGTTTTTGACTACCTGCGAAAGAAAAGGATTCTAGGCTCGTTCCACTTTGCATATCCGCATCACTAACAAAACAGTATGTCGTAAAATCATATAAATTAAGTTTATCGTCTTCTTCTTTAATTAGAGCTTCGATGTATCTTCTTGCTAAAGAAAGACCCACGCTTAAACCTACACCATCTCCCGCAACGCCGGTTGTTGCTTCCATAAAGAAAGGATTATGAAGTTCAGGTGTAACAGGAAGACCGTTTAACCTACCATAACTCATAAGATCTTCTTTTTTAATAGGAAAGCCCGCCATATGACACATAGCGTCATATAAAGGTGTCAAACCTGTATTAGATAAAATGACACGGTCCCGATTAAAATAAGATAAATTTTTATTATCTATTTTAAGAACACGGGTAAAAAGTGTATACATAACCGGTGCCATCGAAAGAACGGTCCCAGGTCGTCCTACTCGAGCGCGATTTATCATATCAATCGTTAACATTTTTAATTCATTTAAGGCTTTTATATCACTTTGATTCATTTAAAAGACCTCCTTTTATTCTCTTTATAAGTATAACAAAAAATTAAAGAACCGTAAATGAAAAAACTTCTTTGAAAGTTCAAAAAAGTTTTTAATACATTTCGGTAACTTTACCTCTTGCTACTACTCTGCCACCTTCTTTTAAGATAATATCACTACCAACTTCCATCGCCACATTTTTTTCTAGTTCAAACGTTACGTTAGCTGTTTCGCCTGGCATAACCTTTTCTGTATTTTTTTCAAGGGTAATACGCCCTGTGACATTACAGGCATCAATGTGAAATTGAGGACGATAATTATCAATCGAGTAGAGAAAATCTACAATAATTTGTAAATTTGTCCCCCTCACACCACCAGTACGTACCGTTCGGTATACAGCGGTTCAATTTATATTAAAGTATATACTTTTAAGTAATGTTCTAGCGGCGTCACTAGGCCTTTTCTTTTCAACCTTTCATTAGATATTGCTACGTGAAGTACAATAGACATCGAATTATGCCAATAACTTGCTCTACTATATGCTGTTCTTTTGGCTTTTTCTTTTGATACTCCAAGTTTCAATAAACATTCATGTCTATGTCTACAAGTTTTCCATTGTTTCCAAATGATACACATTATTCTTCTTCTTAGGTGTTGTCCTATATTAGTCATAACCCATTTCATATCAGCTATTCTAAAGTGATTTATCCATCCCCTTATAACTTGATTTAACTTTATAATTCTATTTTCCAAAGAAATACTCCAACTGCGTTTTGTCAGTTGTTTTAATTTCCTTTTAAACTTCTGAATAGATTTAAGATGTGGCTTAGGCTTTATTATGCCTGTCTTTGTAGTATAGAAACCAAAACCTAAATATTTTATTTGGTCTGGTCTGGCTACTTTACTTTTTGTTACATTGACTTTTAAACCTAATTTCTTTTCTATAAATCTTGTTATAGTTTCCATAACTCGATTGGCTGCTTTTTCTGATTTTACTACAATTATGCAATCATCTGCATATCTTGTAAATCTTAAATCTCTTTTCTCAAGTTCTTTATCTGATTCATTTAACATGATATTAGATAGTAATGGGGATAGATTTCCACCTTGAGGTGTACCAACTTTTGTTGAACTAACTACTCCATTTTCCATTACTCCACTTACTAGATATTTTCTTACTAATGATACTAACTCTCCATCATGTATTATTTTCATGATTATAGCAATTAACTTGTCATGACACACACTGTCGAAGAACTTTTCCAAGTCAATATCTACTATCCATGTATACCCATCATTAAAGTATTCTAATAATTTTACTATGGCCATTTCACATGAACGTCCAGGTCTAAAACCATAACTATTTTCACTAAATTGTTTTTCATAAATAGGACTTAATACTTGTACTATTGCTTGTTGTATAACTCTATCTACTACAACTGGTATTCCTAGACTACGTTTATCTCCATTTTCTTTTGGAATATAAACTCTTCTCACTGGGCTTGGTTTATACTTCCTAGTTCTAATTTGCTCTTTCAGTTCTTCACCATGTTCATAAAAGTATGAATATAATTCTTCTACTTTCATCCCATCAATTCCACTTGCACCTTTATTAGATACAACTCTTTCAATAGCATTCTTAATGTTATTATCACTAAGTACTTGCTCTAGTAATTCCATACTCGTTCTTTCCTTTCTAATTTCAACATTAACTATTATCTCTTTTGAGTTCCTTTTCATAAGATACGCTTACTACATTTCCTTTTATTTATTCTGATTAATAATTAACGTAATTTTAGTGTACTTAAACACTATAAATTGTTCAGTCCTTCCTAGTTTTCCACTAGTACTATGACCTCTGCTGACTTCTTGCAATAAACCTTTTTTTCGACCAGTTTTCTTGATAGGGTTCTCCTTAACTGTTTGCAAGACCTCCCGTGGTAAGACATACAACTTTCCTCGTTTACTCACTTGATCTACTATATAAATTACGTGTATCTTTTTGGACTTTAGTTTGTTTTGTAACCTCATCCATTCATATAGCCTTTGTATCAAGTTTCTATTCGTTGAGCCACGATTTTGTTTCACGCTTCCTTCGGCCCCAACCTCACGATTGATGCTTTGCGTTTCCCTAATACTACGTAGATACCAACGCGTATAGTGGACTTTCACCACCTAGTTATATACCATGCACGGCACGCAAAAAAGCAACTCTATTAAAGTTGCTTATTCTTGAATAAATACTTCTATTGGTTTCCAAACATTTCTGTTTGTCACATCTTCATCCCACTCAGTATTTGACATATATAATTGATTACCAACGGCTCTAACAAATCCCCAATGAACATTTTTATGTTTATTGGCATATTCTTTCAATGCTTCAAATTTATTCTTTGCATATTGGTCTATATTATTTGAATCACCATCTGCATTCAATCCACCTTTTGCTTCAATAATCCAAACATCATTATTATTTAACTGAATAATATAATCTGGATAAAAGTTATTTCTTCTAAATGCTTTTCTATATACGATACTAAAGAAATCATCACCTTTATCACCATTTTTGTATATCCATTTAACTGGATTGTATTTTTCACACCAATCTTCAAAAACCAATTCTGTATAAGTTCTATTAGGTGAAATTAAAATGTTATTTCCATATTCAGCAAATACATTTTTATTCATTGTTTTTGTGCTTTCCATTCTTTTGTGTTGTTTATAATATTGATTGTTTGGAATAAACCATTCTTTTTTTAGAATTTCAGTCTCTTTTATATCTGCAATTTCTTCTTGATTTATTTTACTAAATACTTCGACTAACCTGTCACGGTTATTAACTAGGAAAGCATTATATTCTCTAAGTTTCATATCTTTTAATAATTTGTTTTCATGTTCAAAATCTTTTTCATCTTGAGACATAAGAGACATTTGCATATCTTCTGGCCCGAATAATAATCTTAAAGCATTGTTTGATATATTCTCATCTATACCAATTGCTCTTGCTATTCTTCTTTTGGCATCTCTGATTATAAAACCATCATCATGATTATTTAACTCATGTTCACCTGCAAATATTGTATTCAATTTTAAGATATCATGAGTCGTACGAGCAACACCCTCTATAGCTTCGGTTTTAAGTTTTGTACTAAATATATAACCTTTTGCCTTTTCTAATTCTGTCTTATCCAACTCACCATTGTTATTTAAATCGCATTCTTTTAACATTGTTTTTCTAACAACATCAACAACGGCTCTAGGGTTTACTGCATATCTATCATTACCATCTAAACTCTCTTTTTCTAGAGTAAATGATGGTGCATTCATTTTTTTCTTGTACTGATATGTATAAAATGAATCGCTAAGACTATTAGTCAATCCTTTTTTGAATTCACTATCCAATGTGTACACATAACAATTATCTAATAATTCATTTCCATAATGCTTTCTTTCTGGCATTCTTCTAATTCTACCAACAGTTTGAATATTAAATCTTTCTGTCCCGCCTTCACGTAGTTTAACTAATATTTTTGCTCTAGGACAATCCCATCCAGTAGCGATTGCTTGTTTAAATAACAAGAAAGCATATTGTCCATCTAATTTCTTTATTTCTTCTGGATTATCTGGATGATCTCCACTAAACCAAGAAGTTACTAAACCAGAATTTTGACCATATCCCATGTTTTCAAGTTCTTGTTTAATTCTTGTAATCCATTCTTCAGAACCATTTGGGAATTGAATTAAAACCAAAGGTCTTATATTCAATCCAAGTTTATCATATTCTGCTTGAATTTCTTTTCTTTTCGTATCCGCTAAACTTAGCAATAATAAATCATCATCTAGATTATTGTTTTCTTCAATTGCTTTTGAAACACCATTATTTATTGAAATACCAGAAGCAATTAGACCACTTGCAATAACCTCATTATCTTCGATTATTTCTGTATGATTTCCTTTGCTTATTGGTGTAGCAGAAATTCTTAAAACATGAACTGGATTTATGTTGGAAACATATTCATTTGCGGTATCTCTATATTTATGCTCTTCATCTATTATCATAAATATATCAACATTATTATTGTGACAAGAATGAACTTTAGACATTAAGTCTTTATATTCTCCCTCTTGTAAAGCAATATTTGAAGATTTGTTAATCTTGTCCCAGTTAATAAAGTAAACTTTACCATCTGGTGATGGTTCGTTAATAAAATCATATACATCACCAAAAGGAATCCCTGTTGTGACTTCTTCAAAACTATCTTGTGATTGTCTTTGTAATCCACCTGCACCCGGACATAACCAAAGGAATACTGTCTTAGGATTTTCATCTAAATAGTCACCTATAAATTTACATGCCAAAACAGTTTTACCTGAACCGGTAGGTGCATATAATACTATCTCATCATTGTCGGCACATTTTCTTAAAATTTCTTCTTCATGTCTTTCTTGGAATTTATATAGATTTGCTTTAAACATTATTCTGCGACCTCCTTTAATTCTTGTCCAAAATATTCTCTAGGAATATATTTAAAATTCTTAGCATTTAATTTTTTTATTTCCTCAGAATCAAATATAACATTTTGATTAACCCATAATTTCTTTATCTTTGAATATTTGCTTTCATCAACAATATATTTTTTATAATCATCTCTGTTAAAAATTATTACATTTTCTTCGTTATCAACTTCAATTGCATTTTCTAATTCAATCATTTCTTTAACATGTAGACATAGAACATTACTTAATAAATAATCTTCTGGTTTTCTTGGAGTCCAATCACATTTGAAATATTTTACATTTGCATTAAATCCATCAGAATAATTTATCTTTTCTAATTGAGGATATAATTGAACTTTTATTTTCTTGTAAACTTTATTGGATGTTGGCTTTCCTGTACTTTTCGAAAGAACTACATCATCATTATCAAGTTCATATCCATCAACTTCAATTCCATAATTACCTGTAAGAGGTTTATTATGAATATTTTTCCCATTAATAGAGCAAAGAGTTCTTATCCATGTAACATTTTGTGCAATACCATGTTTTTCCCATTCTTCATCACCTGGATTCAATCCTTTTTCTCTTAGTTGATTTGCTTCCGCTTCAGAAACTTCGTTATTTGTCACTAAAATGCAAGTTCTTTTTCCACCATCTGTTTTATTTAATAGATTAACCGCATGAAGAGTAGTACCAGAACCAGCAAAGAAATCAACCACTATTGAATTAGGTTTATTGTTTAAAAAGAACTTTAATACATCATGAACTGCATATAAAGATTTTGGAAAAGTAAAACGATTTTCACCAATAACATTTTGCAAGATTTTAGTTCCATATTCGGTTGCATTATGTGAAGATATTGCCCATTGATTACCTGGAATATATGAAGCCTCGTACTCATCATCACTTATAATCGCAGAACCACTTTCATCATATCCAACAATCTTGAATTCGCCATTTTTAATCTTTTCTTGAACACCTCTAGGGGCATAAGAAATTCCCATCTTATCTCCATTAAGTTTTCCAAAATATACAAAACCTTCTGATATTATTCTTCTTAATCCTTCTGGTCTATACATCCATCTTCCTTCAGTACCGTTTTTATGTATTGGCCATATAGCGACTTCATTTTCATCTAGTTTAATACTATTTCTATCGATTCCTGGTGCAATTGATTCGCCAACACGAATAAAATTTCCTTTTTTATCAAATATAATAGGATAAAAACATCCAGGAGAATCATTACGGCCACTTCCTGTTCCGGATCTCATCAATCCTGCCAATCTAACTCTATCTTTACTTGATGATTTAACATTACCTAACCATTCAGAATGAAGAACTATCTTGTTAACACTACATTTTCCAAATCTTAATATAAATAAATACTCATTTACTCTAGAAAATTCACTATCTCTAGCGGTACCTTTTACATTGATAACACTACTTATCATTTGAATTGAAGCCTCTGGAAATAATTCTTCTAATAAACATCCAAGATGTAAGTATTCTTTTTCATCTATTGTAACTATCATTACAGAATCTCTTGGATTAAGAATTTTTTTTGCTACTAATAATCTCGTTTTCATCATTGAAAGCCATTTACTATGTCTATAGCTATCGCTTCCATCAACATAATCATTATTATATTTCCAATCTCTCGCACCAGTATTGTATGGAGGGTCAATATAAATGCAATCAACTTTTCCTCTATGAGTTTTTTCTAATAAATAAAGAGCCTGTAAATTATCACCTTGAATAATAAAATTATATGGAAGGGATTTATCTTTGCTTATTTTTCTTGTTTCATCTGCACAAAAAATTGGTATCTCATTTTTTAATCTTTCATCAACTTCTTCTGTATGCTCTTCAAATACCAATCCAAATTTTTTATCTGTTATATGATTTTCTATTTCATTAAATGCTCTAATTGACTCATCATCTGTATGTGTCTTTTTTAATTCTTCTATGAATCTAAGCATTTCATCTCTTTTCATCTTTGTAATATTTGGCATAATTGTTTCACTACCTCTCCAATTCATTATATCACAAAAATGTCAATTTTAGGCGAATGTTAAGCATAAAAAAGCAAAATCTATTATTGATTTTGCTTATTTCTTAAAATTTGTGCTTGTTCAATTATAATTTTTATTTCTTCTTCTGAATAACTTATATCATCATGAATCTCATTATAAACTATAATAGGTTCAATTGGTTCTTTTTTTTTGACTCTTATATAATTCATCATATAAATCCAAAAGTTCTGATAGTAATATTATGTCTCTTTTTCTTCTTGCATTATCAGATTTTCTAATAAATTCTTTATAAGTCATAATATCTCCTTTCTATACTTTCAGCCTTTCTTATATACTAATAAATAAATTTATAAGAAATATTATTAAAAGTATAAATAAATATAATAATACTAATAAGTTATTTACTCTATATATAATAAATTTCTATAAAAAAGGTAATTATTATTTAAAATGTAAAAGAGTAATGTCCTACTTATCTTTATTTTCTTTAAAAAAATCTGTTATAAGTAGAAAAAAAATCAATATTTTTATCATATTTTTTCCTTTCTTATACTTTTTTTATGCAGTTCCTTTTTTAAGATGGTGTTTTATCCCTTATTTTATCGATAGTTAAGTTATCTTTAAAAGGTGCCGTAAAAAGTGCCGAAACAAATATTATGCCAAATCATGTTGTATCACTTTATATCACTTTTTAAAAAATAAAAAATGCCTTGAAACCCTTATGATTTCAAGACATATAATTTCATCTGGCGTCCTTGGGCAGATTCGAACTTCCGACTTACGACTTAGGAGGGGTATATCCATCTCCTAAGGAAACACCTTTGCTATATCTTGCAATTCCTTATAATATAAGGTTTTCTTTTAATTTTATCTTATTTTTTCTGAACTTGTTTTTATATGAGGTGCCGTAAATTGGTGCCATAACACCTTAATTTTAGGCATTTTGCATGTTTTTCATCATTTCATCAAACCTATCTGCACATGCATTTTTACTTTCTTCGAATGCATGAGTGTATATTTCCATAGTGATTGATGTATCTGAGTGACCTAATCTCTTACTAACAGTCTTAGGGTCAACACCAGAATTGATTAATAAACTTGCACAAGTATGTCTCAACTCATGAAAACATATTGGGTCTAAGTTATACTTCTTAACAATCTTTCTAAGAATATGGTCACATGTACCTGGAAACATATATTCTCCCTCTTTGGAAGTAAAGATTCTGTCCTCCTTACCAGTCCATTTTCTTTTGTTCCATTTCTTATATGCCTCTTGCCACTCTTTATATTCAAGTAGGACTTCGATTGTTGATTCACTTATCTTGATTGTTCTGATGGATGATTCTGTCTTAGCTGTCTTTTCATCAATAACACCTTCACAAACTTTAAGTGATTTTGTTATGCTTACCATTCTTGTATCAAAGTCTATATCTGACCATCTTAATGCACATATCTCACTTCTACGAGCACCAGTATCAAGTGCCAACATTATAAGTAGTTTGTACTTA
The DNA here is from genome assembly GCA_934101275.1 of uncultured Bacilli bacterium. Taxonomy (GTDB): domain Bacteria; phylum Bacillota_I; class Bacilli_A; order RF39; family UBA660; genus Ventrenecus. Next base: position 3,529 of record CAKOQM010000031.1, on the reverse strand, counting down.
ATAGATTCATTTTCAAGAACATCTAAAAGTTTCTTGACTTGATTAACATCATAGAATCTTTTTTCTTTATGGTCTTTCTTTGGCTTGATAGTTTTTAAGTTAGGATTCTTATCTATAAGTTCCCACTTAATTGCTTGATTGAACATAACATTTATAACTTTCTGATAGTTCTTCATGGTATGATAACCAACTTCTTTTACTTTCTTACCAGTTTTAAGTTTTTGGTACATGTTATCTAATGTAAGAGGTGTAATCTCTCTTATCTTTTTACTACCAATTATAGGATTGATTCTTGCAAGTGATGTCTTATATCCATGAGTAGTAACATTTGAGATATTTGGCTTACAATATTTTTCAATAAATAAGACTGACAAATCCTCGAATGTTAAGTCACTTATCTTTTTAGATTCTCCTACATGGTAGAACTCAGATTTAAGTTCTGCCTCTTTTTTTGTTGCCCCTGACTTAGAACCTTCAAAGTTAAAAGTTTTTCTTTTACGATTACCTAATATATCATAACCAAGTTCAATAGTTATCTTGTATTTATTTGTATCAATTTTCTTGATTGCCATATTTAATTCTCCCTTCAAACATGGCATAAAATACATCAACTATCTATATATATTATACCACATTTTGGCCGTTTCCCCTAATACAAAAGGATACTTTTTTTTGTTTCTATCTTCTTATTTTCTAACCACTCATCAACCTCAGAAAGTTTAAATCTTAAACTATTTCCAACTCTATAATGAGGAATAAGTTTTGCTCTTGTAAGTTTTCTTAAATATGGAACTGACATTCCTAAATATGTTGATATGTCCTTAATGTCATATAAAGTTTTAGTCATACCAATACCCCCTAACGATTAAAAATTAAAATCTTCACCATACAAAAACTCTGACATCATTTCTGAGTATAAGTTATTTATACATTCTTCAAGTTGAATATGATGGAAAGAATCTAAACAAGATTCTGGATAATCTCCACTTTCTACACAATTAATTGCTTCCAATACTCTTAGAACTATTGGTGATGAATAATCAGTAAAATGCAATTCTTCTATACCAAATTGTTGATAAACTACCCACCATAATACATCATCATATTCTTTATCAACTACATCAGTATAAATAGGCGCATCAGTCACAATGGACAAAACTAGTTCAATTTCTTTTAATAAATCTTCATAGTCTATACCTTCAATATCTTGTGTCCTATAATAATTCATAATATAGTACTCAACTACCAAATTGATTTTCTTCTGGAAATCTTTTGAGACATTATAACTAAACTTAGTTAACTTAGTTATTGAGTCTTGTAGTATTCCTCGTAAATTATCTATTGTAACAACCCCATGTTCATTTCTTATCTTATCTTTTAATTTCATAATTTCTAACTTCTTTCGTTAGCATAAATTATATTGGCCAATCAAGAGTATGCTTTCTCTTGTTGATTAATATTCTATATTAATTAGGAACCTAAAATCTGCCCCTATAAAGCACATTTCTATTGAATCGGTGTTCGATTCTTGTTCGGTATCAAAGCAAAAAAATAAGAGGACTAATGTCCTCTAACCTATATAATTTCTTTTTAAGTTACATCCTGATTCCTTGACTATATCTTGTCTTTCTAAAAACTTCATAAGTTGTTGAATTTCTGCACAAATCTTTTTGAACTTTTCTTCTGATGGTGAAGTAGTATAACTATTATACCAGTAGTACATCTTATCATAAAAATTTATACACTTTCTATCTCGACTTTCTTTTATGTCTGAATGTTCTTTTAAATATTTATCTAACATTTCAAAAGAACTATCATTTCTTTTATCTAATGAATTGTTAAAGTCTACCAATGCATTATAAGTATAGTAAACATCACATGTGACTTTCTCTTGAATCCTATAATCACCACAATTACTCATAAGAGTTTCATCATACCTAAACATCTTTAATCCGTTAGTCTTGTTATTATAAAACTCTGTACTCGTTGGCAACTTATTTGTTCTAGTACTATAAATAATCAAAAGACATCACTTCCTTTTGATCAACTATTATATCATAAAATTTTCAATGTGATGACCAGTATTGTAATTTAGCAAGTGATAATCCCATTTTGTAACTTATATTAAATTTATATATAATTTCTTTTTCTAAACATCCAATAACATAATTAATATATTTTTCTTGATATTGATTTAAAATTGCAATTTCTTCTTCTGAAATATCATTATAAAATCCATAATGAATATTATCACGACATTTTCTATTTATCTTAAAAAAATCACTACATATATCTTTTGGATAATTATCAACAATTTTTGATAAAATAGGTAACTTTTCTTTATTTTGTTTATAGTCATTCCATATCATCTCAATAATAGTTGCTTTTACTTTTAATAAATAATTATCAAAACTAATTTTGAATTTATTATCTTCAGAATTTGAAATAAAATTTCCATTGCCAAAAGTATTTGAAATCATAATTATTGTTTTTAACAATCCCAAACGTTGTAATATATATGTCTTTTCGTTGCTTGTAATATTACTTTTTTGAAATAATCTATGTGTTGAATAAGATTTGTAACTCATATTAATACTATCAAATCTTTTTATAAAATAATTTACATATGTTTCTCTAATATCTTCAAAAAAAGGTGAAAATTGTGGATAAGAATTTTTTATCCACTTTCTTGGACTTAATACTATACCTCCAAATAAATCATGCTTTTCTTTCTCACGATTTTTTCCATGTTCTACTATTAATATCTATTAAATTATTATTAGCAAAAAACAAAACACTATCATATACAGTAGTATCATAATTTATTCCCATCTCATCAATTATTTTTTTACTCGTTTTTGACTCAAATGACGGACAATCTTTTAAATACAAATTTCTTATTTCTTTAATTTCCTTTTCAGTAGCATTAAAGTCTTCTTTTATTCCCCCAAATTTATATTTGATTGATTCTTCACAAAAGATGGAAGAAAAAAATACTAGGAAATCTGAAATAATAAACTTCAGTGTCGTATCTTTTAACTTATCTTCAGTTGATAAAATTATTCCTAACCAAAATGAATCATTAATCATTTCAAATCCAATTTTAACAACAATATCAGATACTAATTCTTTTTGCTTTTTATTTTTTATTAATGCTACAATTCCATTTAATACTTCAACATTAAATTTTGCCTTATCATATTTTTTATCTTGTAAATTACATTTTATAAATAAATCTTTATCATTTCTTTTGATAAGTGTTAAATTATTTATATCTAAATTATATTTTTCTTTAAATTTATCCGGAATTTCTTCTATATTTTTTATATCTGATAATGTTGGTAATTGCCATTCGTTATTTATTCTTTCAATCATAAAGTTACAATTTTCTACATCAATTAACAAAACAGCATTACTCATTTCATCATCTCATTTCTTTTCTAATATTATAACATAAAACATTGTTATTTAAAATGCTTTTGATTATATTTGATTTTATTTGTATTTTTAGTGTTTCTTTTTATTATTT
>CAKOQM010000030.1 GCA_934101275.1 uncultured Bacilli bacterium | reverse complement strand
ACTTAAACAGCTTGTTACTAACTTATTTGGATTATTCTGTGAAAATGTTAAAACCCAATAAGCATAAGAAATGCCTATGCCACAAACTATTAATAATCCTATTCCGAGAAACAATATTATTTTTTTCTTTTTATTCATTTAAAACAGACTCCTTTATTTCTAGTAAAAGTAAAGCCAAGTAATTTTTACATACAAAAATCACCATAGTCTTCCTATGATGATTATAACAGATACCCCCCCCCCGAACGTCAAGGGGGTTTTGAAAAATTTGCTATTAGTAACTTTTTCCCTGCACTGTAAAACTAAATTCCACCCCTAAAATTTAAGAAATGGAATTTACTTTCGCTATTCAGCTCCTTTCTAGGAATTTGTAAAGAGTTTTATTTGTCTTTTTTCTTCATTTATTTTATTTTCGATCGCAATTCTTTGAATGACGAAGCACATTAAAATAATATTCATATTATAACTTCCTCCATAGCTTAAAAATGGAAGTGGAACACCAGTTAAAGGAATTAAAGCTAAAGAACCAGCTAAGTTAATAATAAGATGTAACAAAATATAAATGAATGTGCCATAACAAATAATAAAGTTGCGGGTATTATCACAAGCTTTAGCAATTTTTAAAATTCGATATAAAATAAAGGCATAGCCTATTAAAACCAGAATGCCAATCAAAAGGCCTAATTCTTCGACTAAAATAGGAAAAATAAAGTCGGTATGAGCTTCTGGTAGATAAAGATATTTTTGACTGGAATTACCAAGACCAACACCAAAAAGGCCTCCATTATGATAAGCAATGAGTCCATTACAGACTTGGTATCCGGTATCTTCCATGTAACGGCTACAAGGAGCTGAAAATTTAAGCCGAGATAGCTGGGCTGAATTAAAAATATCCGAGCCACTATACAAAAGAGAAAAAGCAAAAATGATGGTACCGATGCCTAAGTATTTAATAGTATTCACCTTTTTCTTATCCGAAAAAGGAACTTTTAAAAAGGTAAAGAAAACAATACCAGCGATAATTGCTGCGCCTCCAAAGTCTGGTTGTTTAGCGACGAGAATAAAAATAACAAAGGCAAATAAAATGGGTAAAAAATTATACCAAAAGTTTTTTTTCTTTTTAAGACTTTTTTCATAAAAACAACCCATATAAAGAATTAAAGCGGTTTTAGCAAATTCGGTAGGTTGAAGATTAAAAAAGCCAAAATCAATCCAACTTTGAGCACCACCAGCAATGGCTCCATAACCAAAAACATAAATTAGAAGAGCAACGACAGCTAAAAGATAGACAGGAGATAACCATTTATAATTATGGGTAGGTTGTCTTAAAGCAAGGAAAAAACCCACAAAGACAGAAAACAAAACAAAAATAACTTGGCGAATAAAAAAGTAATAAGACGAAACTTGATACCTTAAAACAGCTGAAACAGAAGAAGCACTCAGTATCATCACAATGCCTAAAATCATGTAAAAAAACATCAAAATAAAAAGTGGTTTGTCTACCTTTTTTAATAATGACTTCATAGTATCACCTTACTAACATGGTATCACAAAAATAAAAAGATACAAAGAGATTATCAAAAGATATTGACATTCATTAAACAAAATGATTTAATTGTATTCATAAAAATTTAGCTTAAAGACATTAAAATAATTCGACATATTCTGATAACATGATTTTCTTCTTTTTTTTAAATATTAAAAAAGTCTAATTTTAGCACTTATTTAGTCATTTTGACATAAGTTTTTGTTATACGGATTACTTGCTAAATAAAATAGCATTTTAATAAACATTTTTATATTTACTAGTTCCGTTTTATTCTTTAAGGTTCAAATACGCGCAACGAGTAAAAATATTTCTTTACTTATTTTGTCTTTATTTATTTCAGTGGCAGTGACAATAATGATACAATTTTGGGGTAACTCAAATGTCGATATTTTTCTATACTCTAGTAATTCACTAAATTTTAATTGTTCTTTTTTAGAAATACTATCAATTTTATCAATCACTAATATCTTGCTAGCCTTTGTATTTAATATTTCACAAAACCAATTAGGAGGATTAAAAGAAGATCCATCATAATGGCCATTTAACTCTTTGGCGCAAATATTAGCTAGTAATATAATTGCTCCGTCCAAATCTTTGTCAAATATAAAATCAACCAATATGGGTGCAATGTTTGATTTAATATACGCAAATAATATTTCTTTTCTTGTTATCATTATCTTTTTCTAACTCTTTCTTGTGCTTTAGGAATTCTTTTTAATCTCGTTTCATCACTATATGCCCATAAATTATCAAAGATATAAAGAAAAGACTTTCCTAAATTGTTCACAAAATTTCTAACTTTTTCTAGGTTCTCATCATCGACTAGTGTTAATCCCAGTGTAGTCATTCTTTTTTCATAGACACTTAATGCCTGTATATCTTCCTCACTGTAATTATCATTTATGACATCATTTAAGGTGATTACTGGGATTCGTAACACTTATGCTACATTCCGATAAATTTGGACTCCGTCATTGGTTAAATTAAGTTATCATGTTTAAATTTTCTTATATTATAAGCATTTCCATGTGGAAATGAATAATTTCTACTTAGCCCTTTACTATAAGTAAAGTCGTATAACTATTTTTTATTATTAGAATTAAATCTAATGACTTTACATCTAGCTTTTCCTTTTGGTTGTTTTTGTTCTGTATCTTCAACGAGTGAGTATAAATCAGAGGCCCTATCAGAAAATAACTGATTTATAACAATCTTTTTAACAGTTAAATAAATTAATCTTTCTTTAATGTTTCTTTCAATTTCAAATCTCACCATATCTTCCATTACTTTTTCATCAGTATCGCATGAAAAATCATATCCATATTCTTCTTTAAAGTTTTCTTCTATTTCTTTGCTACCATCATATTGTTTTACTTTTTCTTTGATTCCAAGTTCATTAGCAACATAATAGAGTACTTCCTGTTCTTTTATATTACTATCAGACATATTCATATACTCATGTACCATAGCTAACATATTATTATATCTTTTAGCTTCATCTGCAGATACATATTTATCCCAATCATCTTGTATAATTTTAATTCTATTTGCAATTGGTTTAATTATATTTAGATGTGTACTAACATATGAACTAAGCATAGAATCATAATAACCTATAAAGTTAACAATATAATTATTTATACCCATTTCAGCAATTTCCCTGGCTGATTTAAATTGACTATGTAACATTTTTTCAAAATTAATATTATTATCTCTTATTATTTCTCCAATTATATTATTTGCATAGTAATCTAGTATAACATCACTTCCATTATATTGATCAAACAAAAACCAAAAGCCCATTCCTACCATAGATTCTAATTTTGAATCTTTTTCTTTGGCTATTTCAACTTCTAATCTTTTTGTAAAATATAAGGTTTCATTTAATACTTGATATTTTTCTGATAATTTTCTTGGAAGAACCCTTTCCATAATAATACTCAATTCTTTACTTTCCCAATCAGTATCTGTATTGTCTAAATAATTATCTGCAACTGCTATAATAAAATCTGAATTATCTTTAAATTTTAGCACTAAATATTTTACAAATTCATAATTTTGTTTTACTGTTTCAGAACAAAAAGGATACATTTTAATATCATTAGTGTAACTAATAACTCTCATCATAAAGTCTTTATCATTTTCTAATTGTTCAGATGTAAACTCTCCTAAATCTTCCCCATTAACATATTTTTTTACTAAAGAAATATCTATTTTTTTCACAATACTTCCTCCTTATATTTTTGAACAAAATCTCTTCTACTTCTTATTTTTCTTAAAGATTGAGCTTCAATTTGTCTAACTCTTGCAATAGTAATGTCATGATGTGGCACAATTGTTTTTAAAAATTGAGGTTCATCATTATCTAATCCATACCTTTCATGAATAATTGATCTTTGTCTATCATCAAGAATTTTATCAACATCTTCAACAAAATGTTTCATTACTATATTTGTGGTAACGTCATCTTCTATATCATTTCTATCAGGAAGCTCATTTGATATTGGTTCCATCAATCCCATATTTATAATTAATTTTAAATAATCAGCTATCTTTGTTTTGCCTATATTAAGATCATCTAATTTATCAAAATTCAAATTATTATATATTTTTTCTAATAAAGGAATTATTTTTATTACGCTTTCATAAATATAATAAGACCAACTATTCCATCTATTAGTGAAAAATGTTTCTTCAATTACTTCTTGAAAGGGTTTTTCTACTCCTTTATTTCTATATGCTATATATAGTGTTATTAACTCTATCAAACAATAAGTAGAAACTCCTAGTTGCTCATTCACTAATATTTCATCTCCACATAAATTGTTATAAACTTCATTGAAATATGAAGATTTAAATAATAACGAATATTTATCAACATTTAATAATTCTCCATTGTATATTTTTTTAATCCACACACTATTAAAAGCACTAATTATATCATTCATATCATAAGATGAAGAAACTAATAATTCTAAGCCATTTCTTTCTATATACTCATATACAACATATAATGTTCCTAATATAAGTTCATTCATATATTTTTTCTTTATTGTTTCATCTTGAGTATTCGTTGCTTTTCTGTATAATTCCTGTGCTACGGTAAGCTTCAATTTTGGTAAAGAAGATATCTGCTTATACCATTGCATCAATTCTTTCATACTACCCTTTTGATATTTTCCTTCCTCATCACTCACAAAACATTTTCTTTCTAATAATCTTTTAGCTCTTAACAAATTTTCTTTCATTTCAAATCCCCACTTTCAATAATCTATCTAGTTTTAGTTAAAATTCTTTTTTGAATGTTTCTCTTACTATTTAACGAACAAAAGTAATTACCATCATTGGTATCATAATCAAATGAATAATCATCCGTCATTTGTTTTGATGATTGTTCTAGTAATTTAACTTTTCTTGAAATATCTTCATCATTCAAATTTCCAAACATTCCAATACTAATATTCTTTTCTCCAAAATTATGAATAGAATACCATCTAAGTACTTCACTTTCAAAATATGGATTATGAGTTAATATAACATGTTCTCCAGGAATCATGATTCCGTTTTGATTAAGGATTAAAGGAATACCTCTATCAACAAACAATCTAGAATTAATTTTTCCCAATGTTTCAGCAAATATTGATATTAGATTTATCCCCTGTTTGGAAATTGAATCATATTTTCCTTTACCAATCTCTACTATATCGTCAGAAAGATAATCAAATCCTAAAGTATATAAGTAACCCATATAATTGTTTAACAAAGATTTATTTTGAACAATCCAATCACCAAACTCATTTGAATACATATAATTTGTATTGTTTATATCTAATCCTTTAGCATAACAATATTGCTTAAATAAACATAATAAATACCTTTCAAACATAAAATCCTCCCAAGAAAATTTTCTTTTTTTCAGAAAGCACTAGTATTATAATCCCAAAAATGATATAATCAAATTGCCAATTTTTCATATCTGATATAACTGTTGGTTATATAAGGAGGTTTGTATGAATATTAATTTGGAATTATATAAAACATTTTATTATGTTGCTAAAAACGGAAATATATCTAGAGCATCCAATGAACTATCTATTAGTCAGCCAGCAATTAGTAAAGCAATTAAAAATTTAGAAGAACAATTTAACACTAATTTATTTATTAGAAAAAGAGATGGAATGGAATTAACGGAAGCCGGAGAAGCTTTCTATAAAAAGATTAAAGACGCAATGGAGTTGATCTCATCCGCAGAAAATGACCTAAAAGTTATTACAAGTATGGAAACTGGAAATATTAACATTGGTGCAAGCAAAACCATATTACATGAATTTTTAATGCCATATATTAAAGATTTCCATAAAAAATATCCTAAAATTAATATTAGGATATTCACGGATAAAACATCTGATTTAATTAGCAAAGCAAAAATGGGAATAATAGATGTCATATTTACTAATATGCCCTATAGCTTGCCAACAAACTTTGATTCAATAAAGATGCTTACGTTACACGATTGTCTTGCTTGTAACAATACATTTGATTATTTAAAGGGAAAAAATTTAAATAAAAAAGATTTATCAGAATTACCACTATTAGTCTTAACGAAAGGGGCAACTACGCGAATAAGACTTGATGATTATTGTACAGAAAATAATATTGAAATACACCCTGAAATGGAATTTGGAAGCAATACTCTAATAAAAGAGTTTACAGAAGCAGGTTTTGGAATTGGGTTACTGACTGAAGAACATATAAAAAAAGAATTAGAGTCTGGCGAACTATTTAAATTGAATTTAGAGATACCATTATCAGAAAAATACCTTGGAATGGTATGGAATACTGAAAATAAAAGTTTAGTTGCCAAAAATTTTATTAAGTATATAAAAAATAACATTAACGACAAATAATGTTATCTTCTTTTTGATGAAGTTGGAGTCAAAATTTTTTGCAAATCCTTATCTAATTCTTCTCCTAATATAGTTCTTAAACTTTCTTCAAAGGCATAGGCTTGCTCTGATATTTGCAATTTTACATTTAAGCCTGAGGAAATATTTATATGTGTTAAAGCTTGTTCAATAGGGCTAAATATTCTTTTTCCCATGTTTTCATTTTCAATACTTTGAACTACGTTTCCACCAGCAGCACCTTGTAAAGCATTTCTATACCTATTAAGAGTTTCTATTCTTTCTCCATTACTTGTAACTATACTCTCAGATTTACCAGTATCAATTGATTGTGGAACATACCCTAAGAAAACCTTGTTTTCACAATTTTCAACAAAAGTTCTAAAAATAAAATCTTTCTTTTTTTTAGTGATATTTATCAAATCTCTTAATACCTTTTTAGCATCAAATCCATTATTAACCATATCATCATCATATTTAGTTGAAGATATGGATGCAAATTTTTCATTTGAAGAGTTTAATCCATGATCTAATTGCACTAAACAAAAACAGGTTTTAAAGAAATCTCCTCTCATAAATGAACTCGTTTTCAATATTATCTTTTCCCATGGAAATAATTGATATGTTTTGCCATTTTCTTCAACTAATCCTCTATCTGCAATAATCCTATCTTTATTTTCAAGTAAGGCTTTCAATATGGTAAAGGCTGATGAATTTTCATCTATTGGATAATACACACTTCCATCAGATCTTACTTTAGCGAAATATCTTTTTGTCGCTTCTGATACAATTTCTCCTCTTTGTACTCCTAATAAATGAGGTAAATTCCTTCTATCAATATTATAATAAAAATCAAATTGTGAATCATCCGCCAATACTGCAGTATTTAAAACTGATACACTATTTTTCAACGGATCGTTTTCATTTTTTGTATAAAAAAACTTATAAGTATCTACACACAATTCAAGATTATCAAACAAATTTTTCATTATTTGTTTCATTATTTCATCTGTAGAAGTTGTTCCTAACAAATCTTTTCCACCTGGATATGATGATAGTTCAATATTACTGCTAACATCAATAATCGTTTTTGACATTGTTGTACCATCAGCTTTAGTTATTTTAATAGACGGAATACTTCTTCCAGTTGTATATGTATCTATTCCTTTAGTATCTGTTATTTCTGCTAAATAATATGTACCATCAGCTTTTTGCCTAAGTATTTGTCTTTTGTTTTTTGAAGATCTTCTTTGCTTACCTTCTTCTGATTGAATATTAGAACTTTTTGATGCCTCTATTAAGTGAATTAAAGATGCATCATCAAATGTAAACCTTTTATTCAATTTATTAGCAATTTCTTCCAAATCTGAATCAATTTGTGCTTGAAGCCCACAATCAAAATTCATTCTTTCAGCAGCATCTAAAAATACTGCTTTAATTTTGGATTGTTCTTTTGTTGCAATAGCCATTTCAATAGGCATTTGAAAATAATACTTTGATAATTCATTAATTATTATTTTACTGTATTTTCTATAATTGTTTTCAATAAAATCGATAACTTTAGTTTCTTCTTTATCACATATTCTATAAGATTCGAGTTCAGATAATAAATTACTAGAATTTGTTGTCAGTTGTTTCTTTAGAAATTCTGTATCCATAAATTTTGTTCCAAATATAGCTTCTAGAACATTTAGGTTTAATTCGGTTTCCATTTTTTACACCTCTGCAGCTATTATATCATATATTTTTTCAATTTCAGAAATAAATACTATAAGCTCATTCCAGGATCATCATCTATGTCTTTATCTTCATTATAAGTTTATATAGTATATAAGCATAATCATATAATTCATCTTCTTTTATTATTTCTTATGCAATATCGATAATGTCTTATTGTTCAAACGGAATTCCTTTATCTTGCAAGATAATAATTAGAAAGGCTAACAACCATATTAAAATTTTTAGAAGAAAAAAGAATAGAAGATTTGAATATTACTGATATTGTAGTGTATACTGATATTGAACAGACTTTGAAGTCATTCATGAAAAAATCTTAAATGAAGAAACTAAAAAATAAAAAATGTACGTATTTTTTGAAACTTTAAAAAGCCCTTTAAAGTCTTATAAATAAAGTCCTAGGAAGTTTTTAGTCTTTAACGTCCCCTTACTAAAATTGACATTCATTAAACAAAATTATGCGAACAAAATAGATCATTTTTTCTTCTTTTGTATAGACTATAGTAGATAGATTAGGAGGTAATACTATGTATTATTATGGTAATAATGGTTACTATGGTGGTATGGGTGGCGGTTATACTCCATGTTATAACACGGGTTATGCCGGATATACTTCTGGTTACGGCGCAGGCGCTGCCATTTGGATTGTTTTATTCATCTTACTTGTTATCATCATAGGAGCTGGCTGGAACTGGAATAATAATTCAAACAATTAGAAAAAAGGTGTCCTGACACCTTTTTTCTATGGTAAAAGAGAAAAATTTGCCACTTTTATAGCTTCTTCAAGCGTATCACAAGAGGCAATAAAAAGATTTTTATGGCAAAAGTGAAAACCTTTGATGCCTGTTAAAGCTTCTAATTCCTCTTTTGGTTTACCACCCCATTCACTTTTTAAAGAAAGACGGTTTTCAAAACTATTTTTTTCTTTAGGAATGGTATGAATGATATAGCCTCCGCGATTAGAAGGAAAAATGGCAAAAAGAATATCCTTGGCTTTTTTATTTTTACTTTCTAAAACAGCTTGGCTATAAGGAAGATATTTATCTAAAATAAGAAGATGATTTTCACTTTTAGAAATGGCCTCTTCGACTCTATCTTTAGCTTTTAAATAATCAAGTGTTCTTCTTTCAAAACGATTAAAAATGATTTTGGCAACTTCATAAGCTTCATAAAAAGCTTCTTGATAGCTTTTTTCTTCGCACCAAGTTGGATTTAAAGATTCGATGATTTCAGATAACGATGATACCTTATACTCTTTTGGCATGGGAGGAAAAAAGCCATTATCAAAAGCATCTATTTGAGTCACAAAATCCCGAACATAAATGTGGTAAGCTTCATCGATTTCTTTAACACTCAATTTTCGCAAATAGTCTTTACCATATTTTTCAAACAATAAACCAAAAGAACAATATTTAATACCACCTTCTCTTACTCTTGCTTTATCTTGGTGGTGATCAAACTCTCCAAAGCCAATATCATAAATAATTTTATCCTGGTAAGCGGAACCATCTATTTCTTTGGTCCGATATAAAGTTACGTCTTTAAATACCTTTTCTAAAAAGACTGTCGCGAAAACATCATCAGCATGAAACTTCCCATCATGAGTAACAAAGGAAGCTTCAAGGATATTATCAACTATTTTTAACATTTTATCCTCTTTTCTACTACTTTTTATTGTAACACAGGATTTTAAATTTTCTTTCTTTTTTTCCTTTTTGTGGTACAATAGTAATGTTTTGGGGTGTTGTATATGAAATTACCAAAGATACATATTTTAGAAGAATTTGATAAAAAATTAAGAATGACAAGTAAAGAAGTCACTTTTCCTTTAACCAAGGAAGATAAAGATATGATTGAAGATATGATTACTTATCTTACAATGAGCCAAATAAAAGAATATGAAGAAAAATATAATTTAAGACCTGGTATGGGCCTTTCGGCAGTTCAAATGGGTGTTTTAAAAAGAATATTTGTTATCGTAGAAGAAAAAGAAGATCATACCTTTAAAAACTATATCGTTATTAATCCAAAGGTTTTAGCCCATAGCGAAGAAGAAATCTTTGTTGGCGAAGGTGAAGGATGTCTTTCTATTAACCGTCCCGTGGAAGGTATTGTCCCACGATTTGCCCGTCTTACGGTTGAAGCTTATGATACAGAAGGAAAGAAATTTCAAATCCGGGTTCGCGAAGATATTGCTATAGCTTTCCAACATGAAATTGATCATTTAAATGGCATTTTATTTATTGATAAAATTGATCCAAAAAATCCTTTTAAAAATCGTGATAAAATGCGAGAAATCTAAAAAATCTGAAAGAATGAAACACTCTTCCAGATTTTTTTATTTCTCATTATCTTCTAAAGTCACACTGACAATCTTTGAAACCCCTTGTTCTTGCATGGTAATTCCATATAAAGTACCGGCATATTCCATGGTTCTTTTTTTGTGTGTAATAAGTAAGAATTCACTTTTATCTTTTTGTTCTTGTAGGTATTTACCAAAAGTATCGACGTTTGCTTCATCTAAGGCCGCTTCTACTTCATCTAAAATACAGAAAGGAACCGGATAGACATTTAAAATAGCAAATAAAAGGGAAATAGCGGTTAATGTTTTTTCACCTCCTGAAAGAAGTTGAATACTATTTAATTTCTTTCCTGGTGGTTCTGCAACAATTTCAATTCCTGTTTCTAAGATATTATCCGGTTCGGTAAGACGAAGTTCTCCTCTTCCACCTTTAAACATCTTTTTAAAAACAAGGGCAAATTCATTAGCAATTTTTTGGAAAGCCTCTTTTAAACGTGTTTCCATAACCGCGTCCATTTCATCAATGACTTTATAAAGATCGGTACAAGACTTTTCTAAGTCTTCTTTTTGGGTCATTAAGAAAGTATAACGTTCACTCACTCTTTCGTATTCTGAAATACTGCCTAAGTTTACTTCACCTAAAAGAGAAATATCTTTTTTTAAACTTTTTACTTTTAAACGAGCGATATCTTCTTTAATATCTAAAACATAATCCATTTTCGCTTTTTCATACGTTATATGATAATCTTCACTTAAAATATTAAGTAAATAATCCATCTTCGTATCTAACTTGCCAATTTCAATTTCATGATTTTTAATATCGTTTTCGAGTTTATGGAAGGCACTATTTTTTTCTCGATATTTATTTTCTAAATCAGCAATTAAAGAGGATAATTCACTTTTTCTCTTTTGCTTTTCCGTTAAAATACGGGTTGTTTTTTCTTTTTCTATTTCTGTGAGTTTTTTCTCATCAAGTATTTTAACAATGGAAGAAGCCACCGTATTATTTTTAAGCATATCTGCAGATGACAAATTATCTTTCACAGTCTTTAATTTTTCTACTAAAGTTTCTTTTTCTTTTTCTTTGCTTTTTAAAAGTTCATCTTGGTAGAAAATATTTTTTTCTATTTTAGAAAGACTTTCTTCACGAGCTTCTTTTTCTTCTTGCAAAGAGGTTTTCTTTTTTAAAAGTTTTTGTAAAGAGGCTTCATTTTCTTCTAAAGAAATTTTGGCTTTTTCAAGCTCTTTTTTATCATTTAAAGAAGAAGATTGTCGTTTTAAAAAACCTCCGGTTAAAGAACCTCCACTATGCATAATCTCACCATCTAAAGTTACCACCCGATAACGGTAGTTTAATGAAGAGGAAAGACGGTTCATAGCTTCAAAATTAGAAACCACAAAAACATTACCAAGTTGATTCGTCATAATATTTTGATACTTAGCGTCATAAGAAATTAAGTCGCTCGCCATTCCTAAGAAGCCTTTTGTACTATGAGCTATTTTTAAGTCTTCCTTTCCTACTTTTCTTCCTTTAATAACATTTAATGGAAAAAAGGTAGCCCTTCCTAAATGGTTTTCTTTTAAGTAAGAAATGGCTTCTTTAGCGCATAGTTCATTATCACAAATAATGAAATTGGCCGAAGAAGAAAGGGCCACATCAATCGCGGTGGTATATTCTTCTTTAACGGTTATATTTTTGCCAATCGTCTGGTGAAGGCCTTTTAATCTTGGATTATTAATTACATTTTTCACGGCCACTGGTAAAGACATATCACTTTCAATGTTTGCTTCTAATAAATTTATTTTATTTTTTAAAAGTAAATTATTACGAGAAGCCTCTTCATATTCAGCATTGATGTGTCTTTGGGTAACTTCTTGTAAAGAAGAGGTTTCTTCTAAATCCATTAAATCCCGTCTTAAGCTTTTAAGAGTCACATCTAAAGATGTTATTTCATCGTTAAGAGAGGCTAAGTCTTTAGTAAGACGTACTTCCTCTTCTTTTAAAGCTAACATATTTTCATTAACTTTTTCTTCACTAACTTCATATTTTTGTCGTTCTAAAAGCAACGTATACTCTGAAGTTATCTTAGCAAGACGTTCATTTACGAAAATAAGTTCTTTATTTTTAGTCGTAATATCTTCTTCTAAATGTAATAATTCGACTTTTAAACTTTCCGTTTCATTATTTTCTTTCGTGCTCGTCATTAAAAGACGTTCTTTTTCTTCCGTTAAGCTTTGCATTTCGGTTTCTAAAACATGATACATATCATGAATATGTGAAATATCATGCGTTGTTAAACTAATTTCTAAACCTTCCAGTTCTTTTTTTAGAGCCACATATTGTTTCGCTTTAATGCTTTGTTCTTTTAAAGGCTCGACCGTAAGCGAAAGTTCATCGGTAACTAAAGAAACTTTTTCTAAATTATCTTTGGTTTTTTCTAATTTACGAACACTTTCTATTTTACGATTTTTATATTTTAAAACGCCCGCGGCGCCTTCTAGAATAACTCTTCTGTCATAAGGCTTTGAATTAACAATAGATTCAATACTTCCTTGACTAATGATATTAAAGGAATCTACCCCCATACCACTATCTAAAAAAAGAGTGGTAATATCTTTTAATCTTACTTTACTATTATTAATATAATATTCATTTTCCCCCGTATAATAGAGTACCCTTTTTACTTCGACATCTTGTAAATCGGTATTTAAAAAGTGGTCCGTATTATCAAAAGTTAAGGCAACTTCGCATCTTTTTAAAGGGCTTCTTGTTTCACTTCCAGCGAAAATAACATCACTCATCGCCCCTGCCCCACGAAGGCTTTTCACAGATTGTTCGCCTAAAACCCAACGTACGGCATCCACAATATTACTTTTACCTGAGCCATTAGGTCCTACAATGGCCGTAATATTGGTTTTAAGTTCAATATCGATTTTATCTGCAAAGGACTTAAAACCAAAAGCTCGAATACTTTTTAATTTCATCTTCTAAGCTCTTTTTCTATAGGCATCGCAAGCCGCTTTTTGTTCGGCTTCTTTTTTGCTTTTACCGATACCGGTACCAAAAACAATGCCATCAATAACAACATTAACTTCAAACGTTTTATCATGAGCCGGACCTTCTTCACGAACAAGTTCGTAAGTTAAGCTTTCTTTATCCGTCTGAACCATTTCTTGTAAAGCAGATTTGTAATCAGAAAGGAAAATTTCTTTGCGTTTAATATAAGGGACAATAATGCCTAAAGCATACTCTTTAGCCACATTAAAACCACAGTCTAAATAAATAGCGCCTAAAACGCTTTCAAAGACATCAGCGATAATCGTATCATTGACATTATCTAACTGACCATTACCTACTTTAATATATTTATTTAAACCTATTTCTTTAGCATATGTAGCAAGGGCATGTTCACAAACATAACTGGCTCTTGTTTTGGTCATATCGCCTTCTCTTAAATCAGTGTTTAAATAAAAATATTCACTTGTTATTAATTCTAAAACAGCATCACCTAAAAACTCTAAGCGTTCATAAGATTCTAAATGATGTTCATTCGCATAAGAGGTATGCGTAAAGGCTGTTTCCATTTGTTTTCCGTTTTTTATTTTTATGTTATATTTCAAAAAAAACTCTTCAAAGTTCATATTTTATAACCTCCTTTCAAAATTATACACATAGAAAAGTTATTTTACAAGTCAGTTTTTTTGTAGTAAAATGATTTTAGGTGATAGCTATGAAAAAGTTATTAATTTTTTTAATTAATTTTTATCAAATGCTACCTTTAGAAACTCATAAGGCGTGTCGATGCATCCCTACTTGTAGTGAGTATACCAAGCAAGCCATCTTAAAATATGGGGCTATGAAAGGAACCTATCTTGGCCTTAAAAGAATTTTAAAATGTCGACCACATGGTATTTATGGCTATCAACCACTGGATTAAAAGGAGGTGGAAAATGAAAAAAGTTTTTTATAGTTTGATTGTTGGCGTGATGATTTTTTTAACAAGTGGTTGTAATAATTTAGAAAACGCGACAATTTATACAACAACTTATCCAATTGAATACTTAGCAACGACTCTTTATAGTGATCATTCTGAAGCTTCTTCTATTTATCCGGATGGAGCAAGTACAGAAGATTATAGCTTAACAGAAAAACAAATCGATAATTTTAGCAAAGGGACTCTTTTCATCTATAATGGGACAACAAATGAAAAAGAAATTGCCAATACTCTTGTTAAGAAAAATAAGAATCTAAAAATTATAGATGCTGCCTATGCATTAAAATATGATTATGGTGTGGAAGAACTTTGGCTTAGTCCTAGTAACTATTTAATGCTAGCGGCAAATATCAAAAACAGTTTACAAGAGCAAATCGATTCAAAATACATTAATGAAGAAATTGAAAATAAATATAAAACTTTAGAAGAAACATTATCTATTATGGATGCAGAAATTCGTTCCATTGCTAAAAATGCTCAAAATCGTGGTAATAATATTTTAGTTGCCGATTCAAATACTTTTAAATATTTAGAAAATTATGGATTTAAAGTTATTTCATTAGAAGATTATACCTTAAATAGTTCCCCTCTTACTTCTCTTAAAAGTAATTTTAAGGCTGGAACTTATAAATACGTTCTAACAAAAAAAGGTGAAGAAGAATCCGATATTCTAAAAGACATAAAAAAAGAAAACTCTGTTTCTTCAATGCCTGTCGATTTCATGAATACTTTATCAGAAGAAAATAGAAAATCTAATGAAACTTATTTAACAATAATGAAACAATATGTAGCTAATTTAAAAACTATTACGAATTAAAATTTTTTATTCTTCTCTAACACAAGAGAAGAATTTTTTTATGAAAAAAAGTGGTTTGATACACCACTTAATTTTCTGATACTTTTTTATCTGTAGTATTTCTTCTTTGGTAAGCTTTGTTGCTATCGAAAATTCTTCGAGTTCAAAGCTTAATTTCAAAAGTTCCTTAGCAATTTTAAAACGTTCTTCTTGTTTTCCTGCTTCATTCGCTTCTCTATCTCTTGGTAGTTTTGCTAAGTCTTCTTCTTTTAAATCAAGTATATTAAATATTATATATTATTTTTAAGCTTCAAAATTTCTTCTTTACTTAGTTTTGAGGCTATCATTATTGTTTCTAGGGGCGTACTTAACTTTAAAAGATCTTTAGCGACTTCAATATTTCGCTCTTTTATTCCTTCTTCTTTTCCTTCAGACTTACCAATATCAATACCAGCAGCTAAACCAGCATCATTCGCTTCTTTTAGTTCGGT
>CAKOQM010000029.1 GCA_934101275.1 uncultured Bacilli bacterium | reverse complement strand
GAATATGATAATATACTAGCCAGTATTAAGCACAAATATCTCTCTTTGTAACTGACTATATATATCATACAAGGAAACTATGAAAATAGACCTTTTTATGTTAAAATAATTCATGTGATATATCTTCTTTCGTCAATTAGATTGTATCACATTTGGCTCCAGAAGTTATTTTCTGGGGTTTTTTAAATTTTAATGTTTAAAAAAGAAGCTAAGTAGAAATTATTCATTTCCACTCAGCCCCTTTTCTTTCTACAAAAAGATGACTTTGAAAGATAAGCCATCTTTTTAGTATTTACTACATTTTTTTATGAGTATTACCATTTGTATATGAATCTAATAATCCTAACTGAACTCTATTTAATGATATTTCACCATTTTCTAAGGCACTCCTTATTTGTGATATATATTGTTCTTCTTCTTCAACTGTAGCAAATTTTATTGAACCATCTGAATTTATAATAGTAATTCCATCTTCACTTACTACAATGTTTCCGTATTCAATGGTTTTATTAAATAAAGTATCAAAATAAGATTGCTGAGATGCTTCAATTTTTCCACCATCTCTTAATGAACTTCTTAATCTTTCCATTTCATCACTAAATGCTCTATGTTGCTCTTCAACTCTTTGTCTAATTTGTTCTAATTCATTTTGTCTACTTAAAAAATAATTCCATTTATTCAAAATGCTTTGAGCTTTGCCATCATCGCCTGACATACTTAAAATTCTGGCATATTCTGGAGCATTTGCAATAACCCCAAATTCTGCTTCACAATCTTCTATTGAGATTTTTATCTCATTTACATCATCAACTTTTTGAACACTAACATTAGCAATATCTATTGTTTTATCATCTTTCATTGGGATTATAATTTTTCGGTAGGAGTCTCCTTTTCTAAAGTAGACAATTTTTTCACAGTTATCATCTTCATATCTAAATTCAGTAATGAAAATAATAGCACATTCATTATTAAGAACATTATTTCCAATTTGATTTAAAATATTTTGCTGATAGTTGATATAATCTGCTTGCATAACTATATTTTCTTCAGACATTACGTCATTTTCTTCAGAATTTGTTTGTCTAATTGGCTCATCATAACTATCTCTAATAATTTCACCATACTCATTTATTGCCATAAAATATACCTCCTTAATTCTATCTACAGCAGTTAAATTTTCTCTTTCTGCATATTTTAATAATAATTTTTTGCAACGGCTTATTAGTTCCATTGCTCTTTTTGTTTGTTCAGTAGTTGGTTCTTTTTCTTTATCTAACATATTATGATTTTCATCAAACCATGTTTCTTCTTGAATCATATATATTTGATCTAACGATTCTCTAAATATTTCATAACTAGCATGTTGATTAAATTTATCAATTAATCTTTTAAATTCTTCTTTTTGTGGATTACTTTGCATTTTAATAAATTCGTTCATACTTATTCCCACTGCTATACAAAACAATTCATTCAATTTATCTTCTATTTGATATTCATCTAAGTGTGTATTAAATTGTATTCCTAATGAAGATTGAATATTTCTAGGAAATTCAATCTGTAATATTTCTTCTGCTACATCAGTTGCAAATCTTTGAGTAGCACCTTCATTCATACCAACACCTTTATCTTGATACTCAAAGCCAATAGATTCGTCATAATGATCTAGTCCATGTTTAATCTCATGTAATATATAAACTAATGCTTCTTCTTCATTTTTAAAAACTTTAGCATTAAAATACAATTTCTTTTCACTAGGATAATACATCCCATATACTGCTGTACCAGGTAAATCATAAACTATTCCATTATTAAATATAGCAACTAATTTATTGTTTAGTTCTTCTTTTCTATTCTCATCAAAATAACCCTTTTTAATTCCAACATCAACTATATCTAGCGCTTTTGATAACACTTTATTAAAATCTACTACTTCCATTTATTCACCTACTTACAAATAGTCTAAATTAATTTAGATTATTTACCATTACACATTAATTATAACATTATTTTTGTCAATTTTATCAAATTGCTTTAAAATTTTACGAAAATATGGTAATATATTTGTATAAGTTAGTTGTATTAACTTATATAGTGATAGTTTCAAATTATCTTATCTATCGCTCCATTTAAAATCAACTTACGGACTTAAAAGTTCGTGAGTTTTTATTTTATATAAAACTTTAAAAGTTTTCTTTCTAGAAAAGATGACTTTTTTCATGCTTGAATTTAAAGTAATTGAAAATTTAAAACCTAATAAAGGTTTAACATTTACCTTGTATTTATTCAAAAAAATAAATAAGATGTTATAATATTCTATACTATTGATTATTTAAGGAGGTAAATATCATTATGAAAATCGATTTACATTGTCATACTAAAAATACGAAAAATAAAGAATCTGATTTAAGAAATGTAAGTGTTGAAAAATTTAAGGTAATGGTTGAACATTCTGAGGTTAAATTTTTAGCTATTACTAATCATAATTGCTTTTTTAAAGATAATTATAAAGAATTAAAGGAAGCAGTAAAAGATTTATGTTATGTTATTCCAGGAATTGAATTGGATGTAGAAGGAATTAATAAATCAAGAGGACATATAATACTAATTGCTAATCCTGATGATGTAGATGATTTTGAAAAACGAGTCAACCAAATAACAAAAGATTTTACTCCTGATAATTTTATCATAGGTAGTCATGAGTTATATGATGTTAAAGTCAATATAAAAATGTAGGTTTTAGGGAAAATAATTGTGTAGGAAAACCTACATTTTTATATTCCCTTTTTCCTACATCTTTATAGTACCATTAACAGATGAAGATCATTCTAGAAATAGAATTGGCAATTCTATTAATAATTTATCATTAATCAGAAAAGTAGTATTTAATCTTGTTAGATTAAATAAATCTATGGGTGAAAAGCTCACTTTAAAGCAAAAAATGACACGTTATACAAGTGATTTCAAAAATATTGAAAACCTTATATTCAATGTCATTCTTTATTGCGAACTGTAAATTTACGTCAAATTTTTATGCGATTGCCTTAGAGTTTTTTCTGATTTAAATTATTAAAATATATAAATTAAAGAGAACAACACATATATTTATATCTTAAACTTAATTGGACATATCCATAGTGGATATGTCCTTTCAAATAACGTTAATGAAAATATCAACAAATAAATTGTATTTTTTAGATAAAAAATTAATAGTTCATTTATTTCATATATGTATAAACTTTAACACAATGTAAAAATATGTTTAAATTATTGCACACAAAAAAACAGATCTTTTCATCTGTTTCATAAATTTTCAATAAAAAATTATTTGTCCTTTGTCTTGGTTAAAACATAAGGCTTTTCATTTTCAACATCAGGTTTTATTAAGAATATTCCTGTGTATTCTCCCGCAAAAATTCTAAATAAAGCACTACTTATACAATCATCAAAGACATTTTTTAAACCTCTTGCACCACTATTTTTAAGCATGGCTAAGCTAGCTATATATTCAATAAATTCTTCTGAAAACGAAAATTGCACTTGAAGCATTTCAAATAATTTTTTATAAGTATTTATTGGACTAAAATCAGAATTTTTTAAAATTTGAATGATATCTTCTTTGGTAAGTGAATTCATAGCAATTGTTTTGGAAAAACGACCAATTAATTCACGCATAATACCATATTTCACAAAATCTTCAGTGGTCAGTTTTTTATAATCCTTTTCTAAAGTTATTCCAGTAAAGGCACCTAGAACAACTATCGTTAATTTAGAACTATCGAATTGTTTGTTATCGAAATAAAAAATAGTACCATCTAATAATTTAAGTAACGATCTTTGTACTCCTAATCTTGAAACGTGAGATGAGCCATCATTCATTTTTTCGGCTAATTTATCAAATTCATCAATAACTAATATACCTCTCTCTGCTAAGCCTATATCTTCATTTGCTGCAAGACATAAATCTTCTAACATATCCGTTATTTTACGCCCCTGATAACCGGTTTCAGATAAAGATGTCGCATCTTCAATAACGATGGGAATATTATACAACTTAGAAATTCTCTTCAAAATTTCTGTTTTGCCTGTTCCAGAAGGCCCATATATCAATATATTTTCTTTTAACTTAGCAATCAAATCGTTATCCAAATTAGAATTGACAACTTTCTGATTTTTAAATAAAGCAGTTAGAATTTGCATAATCTGTTCATCTTGAGAAACAATTGTTTTTTTTATGAAAGAATACATCGTAGAAATATCTGTTCTTTTTTCAAAAACATCCGAAGAAAAATCGGTTTCATTTTTAGTCTTTTCTTTCTCCAAAATATTTAACAATTCCGAATTATTTAATCGTATTAATTCATCTTTATTTTTACCCCTTAAATAGTATTTGGCTGTTCTAGAAATATTATTTTTTCGAATTTTAACAAAATCGACAGCATTTTCATTATCTTCTATCGCTTGACTTAAATCATCACGTAAAAAAACTAAAGAATCTTCGAAATCATTTTCTCCAAAGCTAGTGGCATATTTTCCAACATATGGCCCACTTAAAATATTACATTTTTCATTACCATTTTTGTTTGTAAAACAAATAACCGGAACATAATCAACAAATTCAAAAACTTCTGTTATGACCGATTGATATATCACTTGTTTCTTTTTGAATAAATATCCAATATTTAACTCTGGCATAATTCTCTCCTTACAAATTATGTTATATGCTACCACAAAGTTTTTGATTTAGCAATGAAGTAAAACCTCTTTGTTAATCCTTAACCAAAATGAGTAGTATATAATACCTATCAAAAGAAGATAAACTAAAGGTTTTTAAATTTACTTAATGAATTCTAATCATATTTTTTATTTAATCATTCTGTTGATTTTATAATCATAAATAAACTTATAGCTACGATAATTAAAGCGATTCCTCCACCGGTGGCTATTATCATTATTTCAAAAAAATCTGTTGTTTCATTTCCAAATGTTGGAATCAAAACGATTTCTAATGATATTAAAGAAACAAGACTCGTAATAACATTTATAACCTTTGACGCAGACATCAAAGGACTTTTATATTTATGATATTTTATTAAACTTAAAATAGAATTAAATAATAAATAAAAGGTATAAACTGCGACAGTAATAGCCATCCATTCAGGATAAACATTTATTATTTTTTAATTGACAATGATTAAAATAATTATTGTTAATATGACATTGGTAAACAATAACACAATGCCTGTTTTTCTGTATTTTATAAACTCGTCTTTTAAACTTATATTATCTTTTAATTCTTCTTTGGCTATATTAGAGCGAAGAATAATTAATAAAAAATAATATAAAACAAAGGAGATAAACCAAAATGATCGGAAAACAATACCCGATAACAATTTAAAAACAGCATAAATGATATTTAATAGTAATGACGTAAATAATGATATTTTATATCTCAATTTATGGTCATTTTTATAACGACTCAAATATTTGTTATTATTAATTAACTTATTAAGTTTAGATTGGATGATATTAAATATTTTTATGCATATTACAGCAAAAAAATAAGTCATTAATAAATATAAAATATAAGATATTCCTTTACCAAATCCATTAAAGAAAATAAGGTATATCAAAGAAATTATTAATGTTAATAAACCAATTAATAAAAGGAAAGTTTTTGGATATAAAATCTTTTCATTTTTAACTTTTCAAAAAAAGCGGAACCAAAATATAAGTCCCTTACTTTTTACTTATCTCCTTTTATGTAAGAATAAATAGGATAATTTAATACACATATAATTAAACCTATAATACCGGTAATGATACCTATTATCATATCTTGTTTTGTAGCTTCTCCTACCATCACTTTGCTCATTCCGTATCCCATTACTAAAGCCCCAATAACACCAATTATCCAAGTTGCAACAATGCCCCAATCTATTTGTTTTTTCACTTTAGTTTTAGGATGATCTTTTCTATACACTGGAATAATACAAAGTAAAATTATAAACCCAATGGCTCCGACAACAATTCCTTCTTTTAACATATCCCACTCAGGAATAAGTCCCATACACATACCAATAGCAAAAACAAGTCCTCCAATGGTACCTAATATAATTTCTAATAATGTTTCCTTTTTCATTTTTAAATTTCTCCTTACTTTTTATTTATTTTTTTAATCTTTCTTTGGCTTCTTCAATCGTTTCGCCATCATGAGTTAAATATTGATCCACAAATTTATCTTCAATTTTAGTGTATCCCATAACAACCGTATCTTCTATTTTTTTATAAGTTTTTACAACGGCATCCTCCACTTTTTTATAACTATGGGTAACTGTATTGGCTATTTTCTGGTTGGTTTTTACTAATTTTGATTCAGCCATAATTTTACCTCCAATCAATAGACACTTGTCTTTTTAATACAATCACATTATAATTTAGATGATCATCAGGTTCAATCAACAAGTTTATGAAAAGTGTCTAAATAATGGAGGAAAGTTATGAATGTAACAAACAAGAAAAAAGAAAAAAGTTCAAAAATAAAAATTAAAAAGGCATTTATTGAATTATTACAAACGAAAGAAATTACTGAAATCAATATTACAGATTTAGTAAAAATAGCGGGTGTAAATCGTTCTACCTTTTATGTTAATTACCTCGATATATATGATTTGGCAGACAAAGTTAAAGAAGAAATGTTTCATAATTTATTAGATCTCTATAAAGAAGAAGCACAAGAACGCAAGCACTCTTATGATTATTTAAAATTATTTACTCATATCAAAGAAAATCAGCTTTATTATAAAACTATGTTTAAATTAAATTTTGATTTTATGAATTATTATGACAGTCATCTAGAAGAATCTGATAGTATTAAATATTATGGAACAACAAAAAATATGGACTACCACATTGAATTTTTTAAAGCCGGTATGGCGGCAATTATAAAAAAATGGTTGTTTAATAATTGTAAAGAAAGTCCAGAGGAGATGGTAGAAATTATTAATTCTGAATATAAAGGAAAAAAGATAGAATAAAATTAAAAATGTTAACACACTCAATTTTGTTAACATTTTTTTGTTTTATTGTTTCGGACTACCATTTTCCAAGTATTTTGCTAGTTTTAAATTAGATTCAAATTCATTTGTGATATATTGGCCAAAATCAGATAATTTATCATTTTCTAAAGTAGAAGTTATATTATATCTATTTTTGTAAATAGCTGTGCTAATTGAAGCAAGCGTTTGATAATAACCTTGTTTGTTAGCAAGTTGTAATTTTACAGCGTCACCAACAATTCTAATTATATTTTGATAAATTTCATTCAATTTAATACTATCTTTCAAATCATCGACTTCACCTAAAGGGTACAACTTATTAACCCGTTGCTCTAAATTTAAAGATTTCGGCATATTTAATTCATTAGATTAACAAAAACTGTAATCGCTTTCTAAAAAAATACCAAAAGCAGCCAAAATAGACATCATTGCTTGTACTTTTACATTAATAATATTTGTTTTGCTAAAATCAGGATTTTCATTATAAAATAATTTATATATTTCTATTAATGCTTTATCGTCTGACTCTATAGAAAATGCCTTAGCATCTTTTAGTGAGCAAATTTTCTCCAACCATTCATTAATTTCTTTTAAATTATCAAAGAATTTATTATAATCTAATTTTAGACCATAAGATGCGTCATATCTCATTTTAACTTTTGGCGTCTCTTTTTCATATAAGAATAATTTTGAATTACTGTATATTACACTTTCAGAACCTAATTCATTTTGACAAGAAATAATTAATATTTTCTCCTCACATTCTCTCAATATTGACCTAATTGTAATGACATTGTTAATCATATCATTATGATTATGATTTTTCATAAACTCATCTAATATTTTATTAATTTTATCTAAATTTACTAGACTATGCGGTATACCACTATATCTTATTTCCAATTTGTTGCCGGAAAAACTTAATACTTTACTAATATTTATAGGCTTCATTAAAATTTTCCTTTCATCATTTAAATCTTTATGAGAATTAAATTTTATAATTTTTTTACTTTCCCTTCTACTATCATTCTATCAACATAGTCTCTTAATTCTGCTTCACTTTTTTTATATTCATTATAATTATATTGAATTGAATCAAATATTTTACCTGTATAACTTCTGAAAAAAGCTTTTTGTTCTTCAGAAAAGTCTTTTTGTTTCAAGTATTCATTTTCTACATATAAATAAAATTCGTTCAATAATCGATAATTGTTAGTATTTCCATTCCCATCTATTATATTACGAATCGTTCTAACATTTCCATTAATTAATCGTTCTTTTATCTCTGATCTTAGTAATTCATAAACTTTTTTTATTGTATTACCACAGAAAGCATCTAATTTAGTATAACCACTTCCAACTCTTAAATCAAGTAAAGGAGAATAACAATATTTACAAAAAATATTTACAACATCTATAGCACTATAATCATTAATAAGTTCGTCAACAAAATCATTATGCTTCGAACATATATCTTTTGAGAGCAAAATTTTTTCTTTACCATAAAGATCCTGAATTTTAGCTAGCTTTTCATATTGCAGTTGATGATTAATTTCATGTGCTAAAATATGAAGTTTTATTTTTCCTTTTTGGGTTTCTTTTACTGCGATAAAGTTACTATGATTGATATATGGAAGAGAAAATCCACCAGTCCTTCTATCCGTATCATCAGTGATGAATTTTTCTAAAGTTTGATTTAATGATCCTCGACTAAATCCAAGGAATATATTATTTGAAGTTTCGTTTATTTTATTTTTCTGTAAAAATTTATTGTAGGATAGTTCATATAACTTATCCATATAATTTCTTAATTTATTACTTATATCTTTTTGATCCCTACTCATCTTGACATAATTAATAAGGTCTTCCTCTGTTATATTCGGAGCTTCTTGTAATAAATTTTTGATACATTCATTGTATTCCTGATTAAGTTTTTGAGTTCTGTCATTAAGTTCTCCTTGTTCAAAATTCTCTGAATAATAAGCAATACCCAATTCTTTAAAGACATTTTCTATTCTACTTCTATTTTTTTTGCCATAGTGTATAACAAAGGCTTCTTTTAAATTTAAAAGAATAGATCTTGTTTCATTTTCTAAATATTCTTTATATACATCACTATATTTCAATCAACGCACCTCTTTCAAATTAACAAATCTATATAAAATTCACTTTTATTTTAGCATTTCACATACTAAGTTACAAGGAATAAGTCTTTTCAATTACTATTGTATTTATTTTCTAAAACAAATTGTATTTCTTTCTTTATATTATGAATATTTTTTTCTTGATAAGCACATTTCTTTTCTTCCATCAAACATCTTTTTATTTTTGCCAGTTCTTGATCATTTACCTTATTTAGTTTTGTAAGTCGTGACTCATTTAACACTTTATTTGACATAGTTTCTTTATAGTATTTTTCCTCATATCCTAAAAAGAAAAGATTGGGAAAACGTTGTTTTAATTTGCTGGCGATGATCAAACCTTCTGGATCAAAATCACCATTGTAATAAATTTTATTTTCACTTTTTGACAGTAATTCTAATATTAAATAAAGACAATAGTTAGGCATACCAGATGTAATAACAATAGGAATATCTATTTCTTTTAAATACTCCATCATAGCCGGATTTTCAAAAACAAAAACCACTTTACCTTTAGTATCTAATTTTTTCACATCTGTTAAATTACTTAAAGTTAATTTTAAAATTTGCTTAGCATCATTAAAAGAATTAATATAAGAAACATCACTTATTAAGCCATAAGTAAGGGTATCATTACTCACTTGATCGACATCAATGGAAAAGTTTCTTAAAAAAGAGATTTTTTCTTCTAAAGATGTTGGTTCTTTTAAATTGTATTTATAACTTAACAATTTCAAAAAAAGCTTTTGATTTTTAGAACCATGATCTAAAAAATGAGGATTGCCTGTTTTAGACGACAGCATAACTAAAGATATAGGAGAAAATTCATAAATATGAATGGTAAAATGACGAAAATAATACATTTCTTGTTGAAATAGATTGGGTTCTTTGCGATATTTCTGATGAATTAAAGTATATAAAACTTTATTACTTAAAATGGTTTTAAAAAAAGCTGTTTCTTCGTCATCTAATATAGCCATCAAAGATTTATAATTTTCTTTTTCTTTGGCTTTTTCTTTTTCATTTATTGTTTTTTTATCAACAAGTATCGTATTAAAATAATCTTGTAATAATTCTTCCCAACTAAAATTTTCAAATGTTGTGCCCTTTAATATTCTTTCAATATCCTTATAGCCAATCGTTATGCTGTCACCTTCATAACAAATTTTTCTAAAAAATTCAGAAATTTCTTTGGCTTCCTTAGAAGTTAAATTATTTAGTGTAACGCGTCCTTTAAAAGCACCTGTTTTTAAATATTTTTCTTTTAAAAGAAGAAAAAGGCGATCAAATCCCTCTTTTTTCTTAAAATAGTTTGATAGAGTCATTTAAAATTTCCTTTTTTTCAATAATTTCTTTACTTTTACCATTCCAACGATAACGTTGAACAGTGACAAATGGTGCATTATTAGGTCTTATAAGTTCTGCAATAGCCAAATCCTTAATAGTCGCATAATCTCCCCACAGCGCTTGACTCGTTAATATATAATCTAAATTTAAATGATCTAAAATACCAAACATTTCTTTAATATTTATATCATCAACACCCGCGAAGGCTTCATCTAATGCTACTAGACGAAGAGCATTTTTATTAGCACTGCTAAGTTTAGAAGAAACGGCCGCAAATAAAGGAATATACATAGTCTTAGCTTTTTCACCACCACTGAAGACAGAGAATACCTTATCTGTTAAATCTTTTTTGTTTTCACCAACTCTTTGATATGTCATTTTAAATTCGAACCAAGATCGGTAATCTAAAACTCTAAAAATAACATCGGCATAACTTTCTGTTCCATTTGAATCATCTAATTCCTTGGCAAGACGATTTCTAAAATGTTTAATTAACTTTTGATTTTCGTCTCCACGTTGTTCGTTATCCATATTAAATAGTCTTACCAATTCTCTAGTATCAACCTCATTCATATCGCTTGCATCTTTGCTACGCCATTCAAGATTAAAGGACAATGCACTATCTTTTTGCATTTCATGCATAATTTGATTGATATTTTTCACCCATTCTTTACTTTCAATTATACGCATCTTAATCTTCAAACCAATCGTTTTTAAAAGAATTTCTTCAAATAAATTTTGATCTTGTGCACTTAACAACGTATTGTTTTCTTCAATTGCAATTTTTAAAACATCAATAAGGCTATTCAACTTTAATTTTTTACCTTGATAAACAGCTTCAATATCAAAACGTTCATTTTCTTTTCTCAAGTTCTTATAATCATCCATAATATCTTTTTCAAATAAGGTTACACTTGTTAAGTGATAATTATTTAAACTTAAACGATACTCGTTATAAGCTTGGTAATAAT
Source organism: uncultured Bacilli bacterium (assembly GCA_934101275.1). Taxonomy (GTDB): domain Bacteria; phylum Bacillota_I; class Bacilli_A; order RF39; family UBA660; genus Ventrenecus. The sequence goes on along the minus strand of CAKOQM010000029.1, from coordinate 5,903 downwards.
TATTTGTCACATTTGTTATTTCCGTATCCTTCCTTGAACTTAAGGTTTTCATAATTTCTTTAGCCATCAAGGAAGTATTTTCAAAATCCTTATTCATAACATAATGAAGATCATATTCTTCTTTTAAAAATTCTTCTTTTAAAGTTAATAGATCTTTCATCTCTTCATTTTTAAGTTCCGTTTCACTCTTTTCTTTATGAAGATTTTCTAATGTCACTAATAAAGCTCCTAAAGATTTTTGTAAAGATTCCTTTTCTTTAGGAATACGTTTTAAACCATTTGTTATTTCTTCTAATAAAGCAGCTAAATTATGATATTCATCTGTATGTAGCAAATTTTCTAAATCAGTAAGTTCTTTAGAAAATTTCTGTTTGTTTGTTTGATAATCACCAATTTCAATTTGAAGATCATCCATAGAAGCAGCTAAATCTTCTAAACTCATTTTATGAGATAACTTCATTTCTTCTTGATTTTCATAATCTTTGATAAGACTTTTCAATTTAGTAAGACAAACAAGAAGTTCACTTACATCTTCTAAAGCATTTTTAAAAGCATCTTTCGTTAATGGAAGCAAAACATCCTTTTTGGCATGAATCAATGCCTCCAGAATATTCTCTAATTTTATTTTAAAAGGCTTCATTTGTTCTTCTTTTTGGTTTCTGTTAGTAATTAACATTTCTAAAGAGTAATTATATTTTGCTAATTCTTTAGTTTGATAATTTAAAGTGTTCGATGAAGGAAAATTATCTTTTTCTTCTAAAATTAAATTTTGTTCTTCTTTTTTTAATTCTATTTTTTGATTAAGTTGTCGAATAATAGATTCCTTATTTTTTATCTCGTCTTCTTTTTCTTTTATACGCGCCAGGCGTCTTTCTTGACGTGTTAAAAGACCAATATACTTTGAAGTCCATTCTTGTGTTGAATAACCAAAGAAAACATCAAATCCCATTTTCTTTTCATTTAAATAAATATCATCTTTTTCATCAATACTAATAGACTCTAAAATATCTAATATTTCTTGTTCTTCCAACGTGTCATTTGAAACTGGCATAAAATATTGACTTAAATTTTTAGGCTTTTTAAAAGTTGATCTGAGAAACAAACCTGCTTGATTAACTACTTTGGGAAGGCCTTTTTTACTTACAACAAAAGCATATAATAAACCACTTTGCATCATGATATACTCTAAAGCATTTTTGGTTTTATCATCAATATTTTCTTTAAAATCAATAACTTTATATAAATGTGTATAACAAATATTTTCATCTTTTAAATACTGTATTGTTTTTGGACTTTCAAGAGCCATTTCAAGTTCTTCTTCATCTGATTTTCGTAAATCATTCCATTCTCTTTCTAATTCCTCTTTTAATGAAATTTCTCTATCTAATTTGTTTTTTAAAGAATAGATTTCTTCTAACTTATTCGTTTGATACTTTTCTGATAAAGCAAGATATATTTCTTTAGCTTTTAAATAATCTTTTTCATCATATTTTTGAAGATATTTAAACATTTCATTTTTTGTATCCTCATCAATTTTAATCAATTGATTATGTTTTTGTAAGTATAAAATTTGATCTTTAACATCTCTTAAAGCCGTTGTTAATTGCTCTTCTACTTCATTTATTTTCTCATTTATCAAAGACACTTCTTTTTCTATTGAAGATATTTCTTCACTTAATTTATTAATATCACTTTCTATGGTTTCTTTTTCTAAAAGTTGATCATAAATACCTTTTAATTTTTCTTGATAATGTTTTAATCTCACTTCAATATTTTCAAAAGAGATAGACGTATGAAAATCTTTATTTAAATCTTTTAACGCTTGATAAGTTTCATCAAATTTAACACTTTCACTAAGAACTTGGACATCTTTTAGTAAAGCATATCCTTCTTTACTAATGAGGTAAGCTTTATTATCTCTTTCTTTTATTTCTTGTTCTAACATTTTTTCTTTAGATTTTTTATTTTCAAGTTCTAATTCTTTTTTCGTCTTTTTATGATCGATTTCTTCTAGAGACGTTTTAAGAAAATCTAAACGATTTACTTTAGTTTCTAAATCTTTACTATCTAAATTTTCTTTTTGCGCCATTAATCTCGCATATTCAATATCTAAATTTTTTAATTCTTCTTCAATTCTATTGATATCACTTTCTGATTTAGAAATGTTTTCGATTAAATTATTTAAATTTTTTGAAGAATCTTTTAAGGCTTCTTCTTGCTCATGATAATTTACAGCCTTTTTATAAAGTAATGTTTCATTATAATTATTTAATGTTTTTAAAAGATTAGATACCTGTTTAGCATCACTTGTGAAACGCTCTATTTTTTCCTTGGTATTATCCATATCTTCAATAGCTTCCGAAAGAGGTCTTAAATCTTCTTCATTTAAAGGATTTAAAACACTTGTTAAAATGTTCATAAGTTTTGTTGGTTTATATTCTTTTGATAATTTAGGACTTCTAAGTTGTAATAAAACATTAATAAACTCATCATAAGATTCTAAACTTCGAAAACCAAATAAAACATTGTTAACCATCTTTTTATATTCTCTGGCATTATCAATCAAAATATTTTCCGTTCCTAAAGCGGCTTGTAATTCCTTTTTTGAAAATGGAACTTTCTCTGTTTTACTATGATAAAGGAGAAAATCTTTGCCTATCCTTCGACCATCTTGTAAAAGGAAACCCCAAAAATCAACCGGTCGCCCTATTCTGGCATGAAGTCCCATACCAACTGTTATATACTTATCTTTTTCATCATCATAAACTTCCATATAAAGATAACCTGTTGCTTCTTCTTTTTTTTGACTATCTTGACCGCCTAACAAGTAATCTTCCATATGTTTATCCGAAGTACCAAATGGGTCCAATCGAATTGGCCTTTTGTCACCGTCTAAAATAACAGGAATAAAAGATTGCATAGTGACAGATTTTCCCGAACCATTCGATCCACGAAGTAAAAGCTTACCATCATAAAAATCGAATTCCTCATCATCATAAAGCCAAAAATTAATGAGTCCTATTCTACTTACTTTCATCATAACTATCCTCGATTTCTAATTGAACACTTTCATTTTCTTTACTGGTTTTACCAATAAAACGATAAATAGATGGAAAAAAAACAAAACTTTCTTCCTCTTCTTTAATAAAACAATATTGTGTTAAATAATTTATAACGAGTTCTAAATATTTTGACGTACTTAAATTTAAAAGCTCTTTGCTAAAGTATTCTTTTTTAGAACTTCTTAAATCTTCAAGTAACGAATAAAAGAAACTTTTTTCCAAATGATAACATTCTTCTGAATTTCTTTCATAGTGTTTTATGTTTAATTCATTTACGACCTCTTCATTTATTATTAAAATAATATCGCTTATCTTCTTACTATTTGGAAAATATTCTTTAATAAGACTACTTTCTTCTGCATAACAAATCGCCATATTTTTAGTAATCTCTGTATCAAAATTTAAGTTATTTCTTAATTCTTCTTCAATCGTTTTATGCATTTTCTTCAAATATTCTTCTTCACCAATTTTTAAATCACTTTTCATTACAGCCGGTGTATAAATAAGATTACGGTAAACTTTGTATCTTCTAATATCTTTCACCTCTTCATCCAAGTTAACTTCTAAAGCCAAAAAGTCTTCTGCCGTCTTAGCTTTTTCAATACCATAATCAAATGATGGTACAAGGTAATTGGCTAACCCAGATGTTTCATCTAAAGCTTCTCCTAAATCATCCTCAAACTTATTTTGCCTTCTATCTAAAAGCCAAAGTACTTCCGTATCCTCTAAGAATTTTAAAACACGAAGCATACTTTTACGATGTGGTCGCATATCCCAATTAGGTATTTGATTTAGTTCTAAAGTGATAGCTGTATTTTTAACCGTTTCTAAAAAATCCGATAAAATAAATTTATCCCCTCTTGGTTTATCCTCCAAATAAAGCATTGAAATAAAAAGTAAAACATAATCAAAAGAGGATTCGAAAGAAGATATTCCAAAAATAGCTTTCGGCGTTGCTGGTAATTTTTCAAGTTTAATAAAACGATCATGGGCAATAACTCTATTACCTAGGTTTTTACTTACAAAACTTTTAATACTGTTTAAATTTTGTTTTAAAAAGTAATAATCATCACGTCTTTTATCCTTTGTTATCCAAAAATTATTTAAAAGCAAAGACATAGCTTTTTCCATTGTCTCATTCATGTGGCCCTCCAAAAGTAATTTCTAAAGCGTTCATGTAAAAAGTTCCATCTTCTGATATAAGTTTACAAACACCATCTTTTAAAACCAGAGTATACTCTCTACCAAAAACAGGATCAACAGCCTTCAATTCTTTATTTTTTTCAAGACGTGGAATTTTTTCTATAAGCTTAAAAATATATTTTCTTTCTTCCACACTAACATTCCTTTCATTTTTCAAGATAATAGTTCCTTGTTGAATAAAATCTGTTAATTTTGCTTTTCTTTCCTCTTCCTCTTTTTGATATTTTCTAAGCATTTCTTCCTTTTCTAAAGTCCTATCTTGTATAGCAAAACGAAGACGTTCTTTTTTCTCTTTTTGTCTCATTTTTAAAACAGTTATATACTTTGGCTCTACATCATAACTGGAAACAATACCATCGCTTAACAGGTTACTAACCCCTTTATAATGTCGAACAGTCATGACGCCTAAAACACTACTTGATAATAAGTTTGCCTCTTTAAGCGTGGCACATTTATCAAACAACTTGCATAAATAGCGGTACTCTTCTTTTCGTTGCAACATATTACCATGTAGTTCTATTAAGCTAGACGCATACTTTGTTATTTTACTTATAATATGATTAGAAACATTTAAAAGACGTTCGCCTTCACTTAAACCTCCAGGATTATAAAACCATTTTTTAAACCATTAAATTTTCCTAAGTTTAATCTTCTTAATTTCTCAAAATCAAAATTTTCTTTCAAATTAGGAACATTTTTTTGATGTTCAATTAAAGAATTCATCAAAAAATCTACTTGCTTTTCGGTAATATTCTTTATATCATTTTGAATCAAAACATTCCAAGTTAAATAACCTTTAATAAAATTATTAATATAATTTGTAAATTTTATTTTGAATTCCATAAATTGCTTTTTTTGTAAAAGTTCTTCATTTTTAGGATTTTGAAATTGTTTAATAAAATCTTGATAATTTTGATTTAGATTATCAAAATCTGTAATTAAGTCCTGCCATAATTCGTATATATCATCAATCGAATAATCCTCAACGGACAACAATTTTTTTAAGTTACATTCAATTCTTTCAAAAAGTTTTGGTTCCAAAGATGAAATTTTTACTTCTAGTTCTTCTAGTTGAATAGTCATTCTTTCTATTTCAATAGCATACCTGCTCATTTCATAACGAAAATTATTGTATTTAAATTTTTCTAAAGTATTGGCATTTTCAGTGTCTTGAACAGTCATTAAAGAAAGATGATCCACTAAAAAATCTAAATCACGCATACAATCTTCCATAGTGTATTCTTTTATATAATCTTTTAAAGCATTATACACTTCTTCTTTGTATAAATAGTTTTCACCTTGATTATGTTTTGTATAAAAATAACGCATGATGGGACGATATCGATTAGAATTTTCAACGCTTAAATAAGCCGTCTCACTTATTTGTTTTACTAATTTTTCATTAAAATCCATAATTACTCCTCAATTTATTCCTATTCTACCAAATTTTACCAAAAAGTATAACTTTTTATAATCAAAAAAAATATTAACGTCTATCCAAAAATCTACTTTTTAAGCCAAAATGGAAAGGAAAAGTGTAAACTTTACATGAAATTCAAGCTTTTTGAACTTTTTTCAAAGAAAAAAAAGGAAATCAAAGATTTTTTTTGAATATATAAGTAGAAGGATAATTTTGGT
>CAKOQM010000028.1 GCA_934101275.1 uncultured Bacilli bacterium | reverse complement strand
TGCTGTGCAATAATTTATAATTTTCAATTTTTTAAATTTTTATTAAAAACTATTGACTATTCATAGTTGGTCTCCAGAATTCTATATTTATAATTTATAGTCTCTTTAAAATTATGAAATAGCCAAAATTTGACAAATAGCATTTAATATAATATCATACTTCCCGATGAAGAGGAATTTATTATGTTATTAAATATTTATTTAGGAACCATCGTGATAAATTGGGGCATAAAATTTATTGTTTGGATGTTATGTCAGAAAAAGTTAAAAGAGGAAGGCTATCAATTTGTTGACAAAAAAAAATTCCTCTTAAAAAAGAGTTTAAGTTTTTCATTTTTTGCTACTCTACTTAAAGATTGCCTACCTATTTATCATATTTTAAATACCATTGCCATGCTTTCTATCGAAAAACAAGTATATAACTACGTAAAAGATATACTATTAGAAGAAGGATCTATCTATAAATTTGAAGAAAATAAGGCTTATAAAGAAAAAAATCTTATTTATACTATCAAAATATCAAAAGAAAAAAGAAAAAAAGTTTATGACACATCAAGACTCGAAGAAAAAATAATATATTTACAACAAGAAAAAGAAGCTTTAATAAACCAGGCAACAGCTCAAGTAGAAAGTCCTTTTGTTTTAAGCAGAAAAAGAACACGTATCTAGATTCTATATTTTTAAGAAAAATTTCTGGCAGCCTTAGATTAAGTAGAGATAAGAATTACTTCTTATCTCTACTTAATCAATTTGCAAAAAAAATTTAAAGATTATATGTTAAAATAAGTTTAAGTAAGTTATAAAGCTTATTTTCAAAAAGAAAGGATGGTAATGATGGAAAATTTAATTCTTATTATCGATAATTGGAGTCATGATGAATTAAAAAAATATCTTTTGTCTTTAGAAGGAATATCGAATGTTGAAATTAGAAATGGAAAATATCTTAAACTTAAGTTTAATTATAATCCCGATGTTATAAGTGCCAAAGCCATTAAAGCTGAAGTTTATTTATTTTTGAAAATTTTAATGCCTTGCCTGATTTCTTTTACAAAAGAAAAAACTGACGATGATGAGGCCTATACATTTACCATAAATAATCCTTGTTGTGAATATTGTGTTCGCGGTGATGTGGAAGATTTAATTGAAATAAAGGGTATTACCAAAGCAAAGGCTCATTATAACAAGAACAAAAGTCTTATCGACGTCATGTATGATTCAAAAGTTATTTCAAAAAAAGAGTTAGACGCCTTAGAAGAAAAATTTAATTCTTAGGCCAAAGAAAGGAAAAGGAAAAGGAGAGAAGCAAAAATTAATGGTATTTATAAACATTTTAAAGGAAATTATTATTTGGTTATTGATATAGCTAATCATTCTGAAACAAAAGAAAAATATGTTGTTTACAGAAAACTTTATGATGACAATAGTTTATGGATTCGTCCTTTAGAGATGTTTTTAAGCGAAGTGGATCATAAAAAACATCCTGATGTAAAACAAAAATATCGTTTTGAATGGCAAAAAATAAAAAGTGTTGGTGACTAAACTTCCTTTATGTGAGGATAATATTAAAACAATAGTTTTTGCACTAAAATAATTCATGTGATATATCTTCTTTCGTCAACTAGATGATATCGCATCTGGCTCCAGAAAATAGCTTCTGGAGCTTTTTCGAATTATAAAGCAAAAAAGAAGCTAAGTAGAAATTATTCATTTCCGCTCAGCCTTTTTTAAAGTATCTCGCTTTTCACCTCTTTCATTAAAATAAGTAAATAATCGCCTACCTTTCTATCATAATAACAAGTTTGTAAAACTAAAATTTTATCATTTTCATTTACCGAAACACCTGTATCATACAAAGATGATTGATTCATAAGGGTTAAATGTTCTAAAAAAGCCTTTCCGGAAGAAAACGTGAGTTTCATATGTTCATTGTTATCTTTAAAAATACCTAAAACATTATAGACCAAATAGGTCACTTTTCTTTTTCGCGTTTCTAAGTAAAAATAAGGATTCTGCTTATAAAACGAAATATCCGTATAGTTTGTTAAGGATGCAAAAATACCCGTACGTTCTTTAAAATGATGGCCATAAATATTTAATTGATAGCTTTCATCAATTTTAGCACGATAATCTAAGAAAGCTTGACCTTCTTTCGTTTCTTTACCATTTAAATCATGTTGTAAATAATAAGTATTATTATTTCCTTGAACAATTAAGGTATCTATACCGCTAGAACTTGTTAAGTGCCCTACGACATGCTCATTATCAAAAATGCTTTTTTCTTTCGTTTGAGTCGGTAGTAAAACAGGTTGGGCTGTTTTTTCTTCCTTTTTTTGATAACTATAAATAGCCACCGGTTTCACCCTATAAAAGGAGAAGAAAACGCCTATTAAAAGAAGAGTTAAAAAGAAAATATTTTTCATACTCTTCGTTTTAATTTAATAACACCCATACCTGCTAAAAAAAGAAGAGAAAAGATGATAAAAGAAGAATATTTAAAATTTTCTCCTGTTGGAGGAATTTGTTCTTCAAAAACAGAAGAAACTTTTTGGTAAACATAAATAACAGTAATATCTTCTTTTTGATAGGTTCCTTTACTATTTAAAGGAATCGTTACAAGTTCATAATTAGGAATTTCTTTGGCGCTTGTTTCATAATTTTCCACTAAAGAGCCGGTCATTTTGGTAGAAGGTACAAGATCAACTCCGTCTTCATCAACATACCGAACGATAACTTTTCCTATTAAATTATGTGCTGCTTTTAAAGCTAGAAGTTCTTTGGTTTCTTTTTCTTTATCATATTTTTCAACAAAATAATTTTCTTCATCATGGACATTATAACGTTTTTCGGTATTATCCCAATACCAATTATCAATAAAGTGATTGCAATCATCAAGTAGCCAATTATTTAAAGGATTAGAAAACTTAAAAAGAGCACCTTCTAAATTATAAATATCATCCCCAGCGTTATCTGCATGATTATTATAAAGATTTACATTTAATGCGGTTAAAGTACCTTTATTATAAATACCTCCGCCAAAGTTTTTAGCGTGATTATTTTGAATGATAGAAGAAGTTGGTAAAGTAAGATTCCCAGCATTAAAAATACCCGCCCCATTATTTTTTTCTTCGTTTCCTGTTATTTCAAGAGAAGATTCTTCTTCAAATGTAAAGATTCCATAGTTTTCTAAAGCATTACTTTTATTATCTTTTAAAGTGATTTTTGCACCTTTCATAATATTTGCTTTACTTTTATTTAATTGCCTTGATAAGCCAAGTCGAATACCACCACCGATAAAACCATAACCATTTTCATTTGAAATAAGGCTAGAAGTTCCATCCACACTAATTTCATCGTTAGAAGTAATACCATAGTAGGCATTATTAATAGCTTTTACCGTCGAGTTAAAAGAAACTTTTAAACTGCCGGTGGAAAGACCATGACCATTATTGTTCAAAAAATTTATTTGAGAGTTCTTGGCCTCGAAAAGGCCACCGTTGGAAGCATTGGCTGTACAATTTTGAACGGTAAAGATAGAATTTTCAACATAAACTATAGGGCTATTGACATAACCACGATTGGTCCCATCAATTAAAAATGTAGAATTATTTTTCACAAAAATACCGGAACCAGCCGTCATATCAAGCTGAATACCTTGCCCACTTTTGCCACTGGTATTTTTACCAAAAATCTTAAAGCTTGCCTCATCTAAAACATTAATTGTTGATTTATTATCCGCATAAATAGCATTCACAACTCCTTTATTACTATCAAAAGAAAACGTAATACTGCCTTTATTTATCGCAGTTAAATTACCCCCTAAAACCATACTGGCCCAAGAAGGAGCTTCGGTATTATCCGCCATTTTCATCCCTTCTTTAGACTCAATAACAAGGTGACTGCCATCAAGTGTTAAATCGCCTTTATAACGCCAACCATAAATATTATAGGTGATGGTATAGTCTCCTTTAAAAGTTAAACTTTTATAAAATGTTTTTGTGGGACTAACATCACTTAAAAGTGTAATGATATCTTTATCATTTGCTTCTTTAATTGCCAAATCGATATCTTCATATTTCGTTTCTGTTCCTTCCTTTATTAAAGAAGCCACTTCTTTAGCTCTTACATCTCCTAAAAAAGCAAATAAACTTACTGCTAAAATTATAAAATAACCTTTCCTTTTCATCTTTTCCTCCGTAAAATATATTTTTTACTTCTTAAAATCTTAAGGGTTAAAAACTCTAAAAGTTTTTAACGTACTTCATAATACTGCCGTAATTTCTTTAAGCTCTTTTGTTCATATCTAGAAATCATCACTTGACTCATACACATTTTTTTTGCGGTCTCACTTTGCGTTAAATCATTAAAATAACGATACTGAATAATTTTTTTCTCATCTTCTTTTAACGATTCAATTCCCTCAGCTAGTGTTAATTTATCCTCTAAAGAAAGACTTTCTTTTCCGGGAATGGTTTCATAAAGTTCTCTGGCTTCCTTGGTGTTATCATCAAGACTCATCGTTTCTTTAGTTACATATAACACATCCGCAATGTCTTTTACAGGAATTTCTAGAAATTGAGACAACTCTTCATAGCTCGGTATTTTGCCAAGTTTTAAAGAAAGAGCATTTTTGGCGTATTCGATTTTTTTAGCTAATTTTAAAATATCTTTGGTTACTTTAATCTTGCGATTTTTCATAACCAGTTCATACATTTCTCCAAAAATATAATCATAAGCATATGAGGAAAACTTCACTTGGGTATTTTCACGATAATTTTTATACGCTTTTAAAACGCCTATCGCACCCGCTTGCATTAGATCTTCAAATGGAACTTCATAAAACTTTGTTGCAATATGTTTGATTAACGGAGATAATTCCGCCAGCAAAGAAGTTGTGTTTATTTGTATCACTCACTTTCCATTTTGTATGCGCATACGATATCCAATTAAACTTTCTTTTATATCTTTTTTGACATTGCAAAGTAAAAATTTTCCTTGACGCTTCTTTAAAATGATTTTTGTTTTTAAAAGAACATACCTCCCTTCACTATCAATTTTCTTTAAGTCTCGGCAATCTAGGATAAAGGAAGAAACCTGTTCTTTTTCAATGTAAGGAATTACATAATGATTCATTTTATAGGTTTCTTTCTTGGTTAAATTGCCTTTTAATTTTGCATATAAGGTATGGCCTTCTAAGCTCAAATTTAAAATTAGCATTCTATCACCCTCGCCTATTTTAATATAGAAGATTTTTTTTAAATTGGAAAGGATTTCGACAAGATAAGCTAAAAAAAACAGCTAAGACGACTTAGTTATTTCTTTTATTTTTTCTTTAGCCTTTTCGAGACTTCCTTCATCAGGAGTCATAACATAGGAATATAAATCAGGCATAGAAAGTGTTTTTTGATAATCATCTACACCCGAAAGGACATTACTAGAAATATCCCAAGAACCCATAGTATCTAATTGCCATTCAAAGAAGCTTTTAATAGTATCTAAAGACATGTTCGTTGTAAAGTTTCCTTCTAAACTACCAATGATTTCAGGATATTTTATAAGGATACTCGGACTCGTAATTTTGTTTACAATACCTTTTATAACTTGTTGCTGATGACGCGCTCTTGCGACATCCCCTTCTCTTAAGTTATATCTTTCTCTTACGTAGGCTAGTGCTTGTTTCCCATTTAAGGTAATGTCTCCTTCTTTAAAGACATAATAGATATGTTCTTCCTCTTCTTCGTAGTCAGCTGTAAACAAAAAAGGATTCGTGACCGTGATACCACCAATAGCATCAACAATTTTAACAAGGGAGGTAAAGTTCAAACGAACATAATAATTAATATCGGTATCAAGTAAATTTTCAATAGTTTTAACCGTAACATCGACACCTCTTAGTCCCGTATGGGTTAACTTATCTTTTAAATCATTTTCGCTTCCAAAGACAGAAACATAATAATCTCTAGGAATACTGGTAAGTAAAACTTGATGCGTTAAAGGATTTAAGCTCACAACCATATTAACATCGCTACGGCTAACGCTAGAAATTTTACCATACGTATCAATACCTGTTATATAAAGGTTAAAGGGTTCTTTCGTGATTTCGACTTCTTTGGCGATATTTTCTTTTTCATAACTTACCTCTAAAGTATCAAGAATTTTAACCATTTCACTGAAGGATGTATTCATTTCTTTATACAAATTAAATTCTTCTTTTTCCATAAGAATGGCTGTTGTATAGCCTTTTTTTAAGCGACTTATTAAAGTTGTGGTATCCGTGATAGTCCGGTCATTTAAAGAAACACTTTTCGATAATGTTTGAAATGCTTTTAAAGCCCCCTTGTTACTGTCTAAATAATCGATTTCTTTATTTTCTAAATCTTGTAAAGTATTATAAGAACTCTCTTTTAAAACTAAAACATAATATGTTTCAGTTTGAATATTTAAAAAAGAAATATTTTTCAAAAAATTCTCGGTTACATTTTGATAATATAAAAGATAGCTATAAGAGAAAATAAGTAAAACAGATAAAATGGTTCCGAATAAACGCATACGGTAATTTTTTAAAGACATTAAAAAATATAAAAAAGCATCTATAGAAAATAAAATAATAAAAAGAAGGATAAGATACTTAAATGGAATGAGTTCTAGCTTTATAAAATAAATATAGACAATCAAGCTTATAAAAGCAACAACAAGAGAAAGACTTTTAAAAAGAAGACTTTTCTTTATTTTTTTCTTTTTTGTTTTTTTCACAACGTTCACCTACTCCTATTCTAGTAAAATATAAGATACAACAAAAGTTTTTTTGTTAAATTTGACACTTATTTGATAGTATTCACCTATTTTATGAGTATTTTCCCAGCACTGATATTTTTTATATTTCGAAGGAAAAGTTTAAAATAAGACGCTTTATTAACACTTTTTAAAACCGTTACATCAAGACTTGTTATCATTTGACCATTTTCATCAATAACTTGTGCTTGACCGTAAATTTGACCTTTTTCTAAAGGCGCTTTTAAAGAATCAACCTCTACATTATAAGAGTAATGTGGGACGTCATCTGTATTTTTTAAAAGCTTAGTGTAATCTTCTTTTAAAGCAATCGAAACCGTCTCTTCTTCCCCATTTTCCACCCGTTTTGTGCCTAATGCATTATCTTTAGAATATAAAATCACATTTTTATAGCTATTAAAGCCATAGTTTAACATATTGGTGATATCACTATTTCTTTTATCGGATGTTTCTTCCCCCATAACGACAGCAATAAGCCGAAGATTATTTTTCTTCGCGGTCGCGGTTAGACAATAACCTGCCGTTTGGGTAAAGCCTGTTTTTAGCCCATCTACTCCATCATAAAACCTAACAAGGCGGTTGGTATTCACAAGCCAAATACTGGTACCATCATTTTTCTTTAAATAGTCTTCATATATACGTGTAAACTCTAAAATCTTTTCGTGTTTAATTAATTCTCGAGCGAGAATAGCCATATCACGAGCACTTGATGTGTGTCCTTCCGTATCAAGTCCATGAGGGTTTTTAAACACGGTTGAAGTAAGGCCTAAAGAAGAAGCCTTTTCATTCATTTTAGTCACGAAATTTTCGACACTGCCAAACGCTTTTTCGGAAAGAGCCAAAATCGCATCATTTCCCGAAGCAACCGCGACGCCTTTTAAAAGTTCTCTTACTTTATATACTTCGCCCGCTTGTAAAAATAATTGACTACCACCCATACTGCTGGCTCTTTCGCTAATGGTAACATCATCATCGAAAGAAAGACGGCCCGCATCAATTTCTTCCATAATTAAAAGCATACTTGCAATCTTGGTCATTGACGCGGGTGGTAAGGCCTCATTTTCATTTTTTTGATATAAAATTTCACCTGAATTAAAGTCCATTAACACCGCACTTTTAGCATTTAAAGCTAAATCATTTTCTTCCGCGTATACAAGGCCTAAGCCTAGAAAAAATAAACACACACCCCATATAACTTTTTTCATAATCCACCTCTTAACACCACTTTATGATAAAGAAAAAAGTTTATTCTTAAATCAAAAGAAAATACTAAGTTAAAACTTAGTATCCCATAATTTTACCAAATACATATAAAATACATAATAAAATAAAGACAACAACATACAATAAAAGGGGTGTTTCATTTGTACTTGAATCATAAAGTTTTTGTTTGTCATAATGGTTTCGATGATAGCATTCTTGAAATTTTTCACAAGCAGAACAGCTAGAAGCAACATATCGTTTACATTTTTTACATTTGTAAGCACCTTTACCTTTTGAATCTTTAGGATTAATAAATTCGCAATCTGCACAATATTTTGCCATATAACGCCACCTCACGCTTATTTAAACACTTAAAAATCATCTTGTCAATAGGGCTATTTTCCCTTATTTTTAAAGTAATTTGCAATATTTTGAAGAGTCTCTTTTTCTTGTTTTACAAAAGAAGGCTTGATAAAGTAAAGTTCAAAACTATTTACCACTGTGTAAAAAAGAGCATTTTTAAAAGAAAGAGTGACAATATAAATAAAAAGAAAAGCACTTAACGAGGTCAAAAGAAGATACGGTTTTAAAAGACGATAATAAGAGCCATCCTTCCTTTTCCTTAAGGGAGTAAAAAAACCATAAGAAAGAGCTAAAAAATTATAAGGAAGATAAATTAAATAAGAAAGACTATAGATAGATGGTAGACCTATAAATTTTATAAAGTAACCTAATAAAATAACCGTAAAATAACGAAACCAATAATAAATAAGCATTTTTATCCTCTTTTCTTATCATCATTGTACCATATAAAAATTTTTTTTGAAACTTTAGTCATATTTTAAGAAAAATTGGTATAATGAATTAAAGGAAGTGGAAAAAATGAAATTAAAGAAAGAATGGAAAGTCGTGATTATGCTTATTTTTATCTTAAGTATTATTCTTACTTTGCTTGTTTTTAAGACGGATATTTTTAAAAAGAAAGAAGAAAAAGTAATCCCTAAAACACCAGAAGAAGTTTTGCTAGATCAAGGAATTAAACTGGTAAGTAAAGAAGATTTTGTAAAGAAAACGGAAAAACTTTTAAGTAAGGGCTATAAACCCGAAGAAATTAACCAAATTTATGAATACATGAGTGATAAAAACCTCAACGCCATTTTAGAAAATGATTATACGGATTTAAGTTCTTTTTATCCGATCAGTAATTTTAATTTTGCCAAAATAGAACGTTATAAGGCTTATCAAACTTTAGAAAATTTAGATATGAAAGAGGCTGTTACTCGGGTAAATCTTAATTTGGATATTCCCCCTTACAGCGAGATCATAGAAATCAAAGACCCGGCTTCTTTAACCGTCTGTGTAAGTAAATATAGGCATTTACCGAGTACCTATGTTCCTGAAGATTTAGAAAATATTCCAGGATATTCTTTACAGTTAAGAAAAGTCGCGATGGACGATTATTTAAAACTCATTGAAGCTTCTAAGTTAGATGGCTTAAGTCTTATTCCTTACAGCACGTATCGTTCGTATGACTATCAAGTAAAACTTTATAATTATTATTTGGAAAGAGACCCCGTAAATGTGGTCGACACCTACTCCGCACGGCCTGGACACTCCGAACATCAAACAGGTTTAACCATCGATATTCGTTCACGTTCTTTAACAGATAATTTAACGGATAGTGATTACAATTGGATGATGAATAATAGTTATAAATATGG
Source organism: uncultured Bacilli bacterium (assembly GCA_934101275.1). Classification (GTDB taxonomy): domain Bacteria; phylum Bacillota_I; class Bacilli_A; order RF39; family UBA660; genus Ventrenecus. The sequence continues at coordinate 8,442 of CAKOQM010000028.1, read as the reverse complement.
CTTTATTATTCGCTATCCCAAAAACAGTCAAAATATCACCGGTTATATTGAAGAACCTTGGCATATCCGTTATGTTGGAGTCGATGTCGCGACCAAAATACATGACTTAAATATTAGTTTAGATGAATATAATGACTTATATTTAACAGAATATTAACAGCCTTTGAAGAAAAAATCACCGATGTTTTTACCTACAATTTTACCAAACTCGTAAAGCGTTTCTAAGGCATTAGATATGGCATTAATAAGGGCCGCGGAAATGGCCCCTCCTTTGATATTTTGTAATTCCTTTTTTTCTAAAATCATATTTTAATCCTTTCTATTTTGAGCATTTTTCTTGAAGATGATTTTGGATACCTTCGTAAACGCCCACAACGAAAGTAAAAATTCCACTCAAAACGCCAATGACCATAGTAAAATTCGTAAGCCCGCCACCATGAATCATTTTTAATTTTTCATCATTTAACATATTAACCACCTCCTTTCATGATTTTCACAAGAAGCTTTATAAAGGCTTCTTTTTTTGTTTCTAATTTAAGTGTTAGACTTTCTTTGTCCACATAATTAAGACAATCAATTTCTAAAGTAACTTCTTGAACGATTGTTTTGTTATCCTCTAAAACTTTTAAAGGGCCCATTTCTACCTTTTTCACACGTATTTTTTCTTTAGCAATATAATAGTTTTCCTCCGCGGTTAAAAGGTCTTCCTTTAAAATATAAAAGATTAAATGGCAATCTTCATCGCAACTATAAATAGCCGTGTATTCTTTAAAAAAAGAAAGCTCTTGAAAAGCAAAAAGAAAAAGAAAATAAAGAAACAAAACGATAAGAAAAAGAAAACAAAACCATCCTTTCACTTTCATATGTAAAAGAGCATAAACGTTATAATAAATACTACGATTTTTTACCATGTAAGACTCCTTTCAAATAATTCTTCATGATTTTTATGACTAATATAAAGAAGGGTTTTTCCTTTTAAGTATTTACGAATCTTTTTAATAATTTTGACTTCCTGGTCTTCATCTACTTCACTTAGACACTCATCAAGTAAATAAAGACTGGCCTTTTTAAGTAAGGCTCTCGCCAGTAAAATGCGTTGCCTTTCTCCACCAGAAACCATGGAAGGCTCTAATCTACTTTCATAACGTAAAGGCCTTTTTGAAACCATACTTTCCAAATTGCAAATTTGACAAACTTTGACAAAATCTTCCTCCGAAGAACCAAAAAGAATATTTTCTTTTATCGTCCCGGCAAAAAGGCATTCTTGCTGACTTAAATACACGATAGAACTTCGAATTAAAGACAAAGAATAATCTTTTATATTTTGTTTATCATATAAAATAGACCCTTCATAGTCTTTATATTCACCATGTAAAATCTTACAAAGCGTACTTTTTCCCGCCCCACTTTCCGCGGTTAAAAACACATGTTCTTTCGCTTTAATGGTTAAATTCACATTTTTTAAAACAAAATTTAGACGATTGTAAGAAAAAGAAAGCTTGCTTACTTTAATAGAAAAAGGTTCTAGAATAGGTTTAACATACGTTAACTTTTCTTCCTCTAAATGAATCATCTCCGTCATCTTCTCTACAATAGCTTTTAAATAATAATATTTAGGTCCAATATCACCAAGGGACTTTAAGGGATTTACAAAATAAAAATAAAGACTTTGAAACGTAATAAAATTTAAGAGTTCTAATTTTTCTTTGTAAATGAGAAAAAGTCCTAGACTTAAAAAGACAAAAGATAACACTTCTAAATAACTATTTTTCATAAAATTTAAAAGTAACGCTTTTTTCTGTTCTTTAAATAAATTAAGTTCATATAAAGAAAGATTTTTCTCGAGTTCATTAAAACAATACTCAAAATTATTAAAATGTTTCATTGAAGGAAAAAGTCGAACCATTTCCATTAAATGGGCTTGCCAGTTTTTATCTTCCTTTAAAATATGCTGCAGAAGATAATACGAATGCTTAGCTAAAAGAAAACTTAAGAAGATATACCCAAGCATGCCTAAAAAGAGAAAAAGACTTAAAGAGGCATTTAAAAAGAAAGCAAAGAAAACGACCAGTAAAAACAAACTGAAATTTAAAATAAATTCTATAAAAGTATTTTGAAACAAGTTTTTAATTTCAAAAGCATTTTGCACGCGTGCTAAGATGTCGGCTTCATGATAACTTAAAAACTTCTCTAAAGTTAAGGAAAAAAGATGATGTAAAAAAGCATATAAATACGTCACTTCAATATTTTTATTTAAATGTATTTTAAAGTATTCTTGATAATAAGAAAAAATAAGACGAAAGAAAAGAGCAATAAGAAAAAGAAGAAAGATAAGTAAAAAAGACTTAAAAGAAGTCATGCCAAGCGTTGTCATCGCCACTTTAAAATAAAGACTATTTAAAATGGTTAAAAAACTCCCTATTAAACTGCATAGTAAGATAACAAAAACCCACTTCTTTTCTTTCTTTAACAAATTAAATAACACTGTTAAAATACTTCTCTCTTTTTCAAAACGAGGTATAAAGCCCTTTGGTATAGCAAATAAGATAACACCATCCCAAAGGTGTTCAAAATCGTTTTTAGATAGTACTTTTTTACCAAGCATCGGATCCATTATGGTAACTTCTTCTTTTTTGACATGGGTTAAAACCACAAAATGATTCATGCCATTTTGCAAAACCACATGGATAATTGCAGGTAAAAAGGTATTATTTAAATCCTTGTAAGAAAGCTTCTTTCCAAAAGAATCAAAATTATATTGTTTAAACGTTTCCACTAAATGGTAAGCCGTTGTCCCTTCTTCATTCGTACAGGTATCTTCCCTTAATTTTTCAATAGGAATATAACCATCATAATAACGAATCACATACTCCATACAGCTCACGCCACAGTCTTTAAAATCACGTTGTGAAATCACTTGCATAATTTTCCCTCCTACTTATATATTCAAAAAAAAATCGTGATTTCCTTTTTTTTCCATAAAAAAAATTGCAATTTCTTGCAACTTTGACACTTATTTGACACTTTTTGCTCTTTTTTTATGTTTTTTCTTCTTCTCTTTTTCTTTAATTTCCAATTTTTTCATAAGCTCAAATTCTTTTTCATTACCCTTAAATAAAGTGGGAAAAGCTTTAAATAATCTTTTAGGATAATGGCGAAAACCTTTGATTCTTTTTTTCAACATTTTTTCAAACATACCTGGTAAGCGGGCCAATTTTTCATTTTTTAAATTCTCCACGACAATAATATGATTTCTTAAATTGTAAGCGACAAGACAAGAATAAACGAGGTCAAAGATAAAAATAACAAAAGTAAGACAGGCACTTACAATTAAAACGGTGTCTTTCGCTTGCAATAAAAAATGAGAAATACTAGGATTTAGCACATACAAAACAACAGGTGTACCAAGACCGAAGGCAAAAAGATTTTTTAAACAAACACGACCATTAATATTAAATTTTTCTTTGCTATAATCCCACCATTTATTATGGAAAATCTTTTCTAAAAAATAGCTTGTGAAATATTCTAATGTCCCGGTGATTAACATTCCAAGAAAAATAACCGTTAAAATATTTTTAGCATCATAACTAAAGGGTTTTAAAAGATAAATAAGAAACAAACTCCCAAAGCCATAAATTGGAATAATAGGGCCACAGAAAAAACCACGATTCGTTATTTTACGGTCTATAATCGCACAGCATGTCATTTCAAATACATACCCTACCATACTAAATAAAATAAATTTTAAAAACAATAAAGAAAATCTATACATACTTTTTCCTTCTCTTTCCAATATTACATTAAATTTATTATATCATACCTCTTTTCAATTATGAGAAAAATAGCATATTTTTTATCTTCCTTCATATTTTTTAATAGAAACGGGAGGAAGATTATGATTAATAAACAAAGTATTTGGTTTGTCACTTTATTTAGTTTAATTTTAGTTTTATCTATTTATTATGTCACGTTAAATGACTCAAGCTTAAAAAATATTATTGAAAATACCACGTCTAATAAGGAAAAAAGTGTCAGTGTTTTAAAAGAAGAAAGTAATTTGCTCGTAGCCTTAAGAGTGGAAGAAGATGAAAGCGTTTTAAAAGAAATGAATACCTATCAAGAAATACTTTTAGATGCTAGCAAAACAAGTACCGAGAAAAACGAAGCGTATAACAACCTTTTGGCTTTAAACACAAAAAAAGAAGAAGAACAAAAAATTGAAAAAAAGATTAAAGAAGAATTCAATTATGATAGTTTTGTAAAAATTAAGGATAACAACATTAGTATAACAATTGCTGGGACCAAGCACAGTGTCGAAATAGCTAATAATATCATGCGTAGTGTACAAAGTCTTTATGATACCAATAAATATATAACCGTTAAATTTCAAAATGCTTAACCAAATAAAAAGAACCTTCATAAACTATAAATGAGTAAGTTTTTGAAGGTGGGTGAAAGTTTGAAGCACAAAATTTTAACGAAAAGAGAACAAGAAATTTTCGAAAGATTGATAAAAAATGAAAGCACTAAGAAAATTGCCAAAGATCTAGGAATAAGTGAGAAAACTGTTCGAAATCACATTTCGAATGCCATGCAAAAATTAGGTGTAAATGGTCGTGCTAGTGCTGTTGTAGAACTCATTCGTTTAAAGGAAATTACAATTTAAAAGGGCTGGGCCCTTTTTTTGTATAATTTTATTTATAACACATAAACTTTATTAGGTGATTTTTGTGTTTAAACAATGTATAAAAAGAAAACTTATTATTACCTCTTTAGCCCTTCTTCTTTTAATTATCACTTTAACCTTTCCTAAGGCTACCGAAGATATCGAAAATATTACTATTACTTATCAAAAGAAAAACGAATTTCCTATTTTTCTTATCAATGAAGATAACTTCGTAGCTCGCACAACCGTCGTTTTAAAAAACGAGGAAGTCTTAGAAGAAGTTAAAGAAATCGTAGAATACTTGACAGAAAATAGCCCAAAAAGTGTCTATTTACCGATTTACTTTAACCCTATTTTACCTTCAGGAACCAAACTTTTATCACTAGATTTACAAGATGGCGTTTTAAAGCTTAATTTCAATAAAAATATCCTCAATATAAAAGAAAATGATTCTCGCAAAATGATGGAATGTCTCATCTATTCTTTAACCGAATTAGAAGGCATAAAAGGTCTTATTCTTTATATTGAAGATGACTTATTAAGGGTATTTCCTAATACAAATGAAAAAATACCCGATGTCTTAACTAGAGACATTGGGGTCAATAAACTTTATAATCTAAATTCTTTCAAAAACGTAAGTAAAACAACCATTTATTATATCTCTCAAAAAGAGGATGTCACCTACTATATACCTGTCACTATTTTAGAAAACAGTGAAAAAGATAAAATAGAAATTGTGATTGAACATTTAAAAACAAATCCTTACGCGAAAACAAATTTAATAAGTTATTTAAAAGCTTCTACAGAACTTTCTCATTATGAAATACTCGAGCAAACCGTTTATTTAAGCTTTTCGCCTTTATTGTATGAAGGTATCTCTAAAGAAGATATGTTAGAAACCGTGAAATTCTCTATTGCTTTATCCTTAAAGGATACATTAAATGTTCAAAATGTTGTTTTTACAGAAAATTAAAAAACTCATGATTGAGTTTTTTCTTTTAGCAAAAGTTGCAATAACATGACATCGTCTTTCATCACATTTAAGCCATTTTGAAGAACTTGTTTATCTAATAAATCGATATTTATCTTCTTAAGTAACGTAAGAGAATCATCACTACTTCCAAGACTTAAGAAATTCAGATAATCTTTCGTTGTAAGACTTTTCGCAGAAAATAGACTATCTACAATAGAACTAGCCATAATAAGTCCTGTCGCGTACTTATAAGGATAATAACTCCAACGATAAAGATGTCCGAGCCGTATCCATTCTATATCAGATTCTTCATCATATACAACACTTTCTCCATAATATTCATGAATAATTTTTTGATAAGCCTTTCTTATAAGATCCATTGTTGTATAATAATTTTCTATTTCTTTACTTAAATAAAAATTTTTTTCATCTATTGTTGTCGCATTTTCCGGTAAATAACGATTAAGAAGAATCTCATTAACATGTGACGCGGTTTCACCCACAAAAATACTACCATATTTCATATCATGGATTTTATTGCTGTATAAAGTCAAATCTCCATTAATTTTATTCTTTTTCGCTTTAATTTTTTGATTTACCTCATCGTTTTGTAAATGAGATTGCAAGCGAAATAAATTCATAAGACCAAACCGATAAGGTTCTAATTTTGTATTTTCTTTTAAATAAGCCTTTATTTTTTCTAATCCTAGACGAATTATCATTTGATCTACAAATTTCAAAGATATATCAACATCATTAAAAAATTCTTCGGCATCTTTTTTTAATTTAAGACATTCATCACTCTTAATGTTTTTATAATATCTTAAAGATCCTTACACCAAAATAGTATTAGTCCTTTCTTTAATTTTCCATTTTAAAGTTAAAATCTGTTCTAATAAAAAAGCATCGGGTACAACAGATTCATGTTTTTTTATATTTAATATAAGCTTTTTTATATATTCTATTTCTTCATAAAAGGGCTCTGTGTTCGTAAACAATTCATCTAAATTCCATTTCATAATCATCACCACATTTATAGTAACACAATCGAGAGTAATTTTAAAAATGGCATGAAAAAAGCCCATAAATAAAGGGCTTTTAAATCATATATGGTGTCCTGGGCGAGATTCGAACTCACGACCGATCGCTTAGAAGGCGATTGCTCTATCCAGCTGAGCTACCAGGACATAAGTAGCTAACAAAAAGATTATAATATAAATCCAATTTATTTTCAACCTTTTTGTAGCAAATTAAATTAAGCTTCTTTAACAGAATCGTTTCTTTCTTTAACTTTATATTCTTTACGCATTCCTTTAATGAAGTTAAGTTTAGCACGACGTACCATACCTTTTTTAATAACTGTAATTTTGTCGATTGTAGGTGCATTTAAAGGGAAAATACGAACTACACCAACACCATTTGATTTTTTTCGAACAGTGATTGTTTCTGAAACGCTTCCACCTTTTTTAGCAATAACTAATCCTTCAAATGCTTGAATACGTTCTTTTTTTCCTTCTTTAACCCATACATCAACACGTACAGTATCTCCGACACGGATTTCAGGAATATCTTTACGAATATGTTTAGCATTAATCTTATCTACTAAATTTGCCATACGAATCTTCCTTTCTATATTAATTACATACTATCATGTTTTTTTAACAGCGGATAATACATCACTTTCAACAAGCAAAGATATTATAGCATAAAAAAAAGAAAACATTCAACTATAAATGAAGATTTTCAAGTAAATTCTCCACATTTTAATTCGTTGTTTCCTTTTTTAGAGCATTTTTTTCTTCGTTATTCTTTTCCATAATAATCAAATGTTCTTTTTTATTTTCAATAACAATACCTGCTTTTTTACTTTTAACTTCCAAAACCTCATTATTTTTTAAATATATTGTTTTAACCTTTTCCATTTTCTTAAAACTCGCTTTCAATACCATCAAATATTTCATCATCAAAAAATTCTTCAAGTGAAATATTAAGGCCATCACAAATATGAATAATTGTTAAAAGTTTAGGATTATTTGACGTTCCCGCAATAAGATTTTGGACGGTACTTTGTGTTAAACACGACATCGCCGCCAATTTATTAGGGGTAACATTTTTTTCTTTACATAATTTTGTTAATTTAATTGATATTGCTTCTGACAGTTTCATATTGACCACCTTACAAAAAAAGTATATCAATAAATTGGGCAAAACTACTAACCACGCACCGTTAACATTGATGTTTTTCCATTTTTTTGTAAGTTCCTTTCTTTATAAAGTTAGTATAGCAATCAAAAGAAACAAATATTGTCGAACAAAAAGATAATATACTCTGTATTACTTTATCCCACTTATTTTATATATTTTGATTCTATAATATTTAATGCTAGTGAGAAGCATATTGCATTTTTAATCCATGCAAAAAGAGTCATTTTCAAGAATCTATAATACAATGTGATCAGCAAAAAACATGGAAAGATTCTAATTAAACGACTCATGTCAATTATACTAAAAATTATTAAATACGTTATTGTTTTAAATAATAAACAATTTAAAAAAACACTTTCGGAGTAATTTTGGGAGTAATTTTATAAAAAGACATGAAAAAAGCCCTTAAATAAAGGCTTCATTAACATAAAATGGTGGCTCGCTCGGGATTCGAACCCGAGACCCTTTGATTAAAAGTCAAATGCTCTACCAACTGAGCTAGCGAACCAAATATTATTAAGAATGGCTGCCTCGGATGGACTCGAACCATCGAAATGTCAGAGTCAAAGTCTGATGCCTTACCACTTGGCTACGAGGC